>NZ_JBBYGR010000070.1:0-38502 GCF_038405005.1 Xanthomonas sp. JL1
CGGTGGAGCGACGGTCCTACCATCGACCGGTCGGCTCTCACTGGCTGCGACTGTGCTGAAAGATCGTGCTAATCAGGTCCGGCATTGCAAATGCGATACGCCTGTCATTCTGCAACCGGTGCTGGGCTACCGCGGCAACAGCAACAGCTCGGACCTGAGCAGTTGGAACTGCTGCACGGACGGCGTCGTCTGGCATAGCGATTTCATTCCGGCCAAGAGCGGCGACGATATCAACGGGGACGTCTATGCGACATGTGCTGCCGGCAGCGTCTGCTCAAGCTGGAACATCGATACCCGCAATGTCACCAGCGGACGCAGCGTAAGACTCAGCACCACCTCCGATGGCGATCTGACCCAGATCATGGCGGGCGCGCTGGAGGTGTACTCGGTGGACAGTTGTGACGAGTATCCTGCAAGCGGCAATATCACGTTCACCGGGGTGGCCGTATACGACTACCGGATGAGGCAGGTCCAGGTCGCCGCCGTGGCAGGAGATCATCGATAACTCCGGCCTGGATGTGCAATGCAACTATCAGCTGGACACGACCTCCACCACGGCAACCATCTCCTACTAAGGCGTAATTTCGCGCCCGCAGAAAAACTGAGGGCCGGCGAACGCCGAAGGTCGTGCGGTGCGCTACCTGTGCCGCTTGCTGCATCGCCGGTGGCGGCCTTCGCCAGAATCGGCTCGGCATGCAAAAGCACTCACTCCAACCTGGCACGCTGTTGTGGCGTCAGTGCCACAGCAGCGCGTGTAGCGCTGTCGCCTGCGGCCGATGCAGGAGAACGAACCTCAATGAGGAGCGAGGATCCCGAGTCGCTCACGCCACTGCGGTGGGACCGTGCGGAACCACCGGACTGTATGGTCTTTAACGCTTGTGCGCCTGCTGTAGCGCCGCGCACAAGCGAATCGCTTCGCCGGTCTGCGCCAGGCCACGGTCGGCGCCACTGAGCTTGGCCAGGCGTGGCTTGAAGAACGCATCCAGGCGATCGGCGTCTTCCACGCTGCAGCCCCCGGACGCACCCAGCGCCGGCAAGCCGCCACCATCGAACGAGCCGCTGCGCTGCACGATGCGCTCGAAATTGGCGGTGAACCAGGTCCACATCGAATCGTGCGAGCTCTGGTAACTGTGTCCGCGCATCAGCAGGCTTTTCATTTCGCCTACCTTGATCGCATCGGTCAATGCGAAATCACGCACCTGCTTCAGCAGCGCCGGATCCTGCACCGCGCCCAGTGCGGCGATCATGGCGTTGCGCTGGGCTGGGTCGGCATGCGTGCGCAGTGCATCGATTAGCGTCTGCACTGCCGGTGCGCCGCGTTCTTGCATGGTCACTGCCAGCGCGGTGCCCAGCAGGTCCGGGTTAGCGGCGGAGAAATCCAGTGCGCCGTTGCCGCCAGCCAGTACCGCATCGCCTTGTGCGAGCAGTGCCTTGCGTACCTCTGCGTTCTGCAGACGCAGCGCGAACAGGCCGGCCAGCGACGCACGCAGTGCGGTGTCGTCGACCGACTCGCCGCTGCGCCGCGTGTAACCCAGTGCACGCAAACGCGGCAGATACGCCTGTTCGGCAGCCTTGCGCAATGCGCCGCGCTGCGCCTCGGTGGTGGCCTGGTAGCGCCAGATCCACACGAAGCGATCCACCAGCGCGGTAGAGACATCGGCCGATTTCGACGGCGCCAGCTGCGTGATCGCCGCGAGCACAGCCGCGTTGTCAGCATCGCCGTGACGGTACGCCGCATTGATCGCATCGGCGTAGGCGAGCTGTTCGTTATCGTCCAACTGGCCGACCTGCCTGCCCAATGCAGCGAGCTGCGTCTTGGGCAGCGAGAAGCGGTAATAGCCCGCGCCACGCGCATTCGGGAACACCCAGGTGTTCTTGCCGGCGCCTTCCAGCACGATGCTGCCACTGCCGTCTTCGAGCAACTTGCAGGCGGTACCGACCTGCTTCTCGCCCTTGCCGTACTTCACGCATACCGGCACGCCCCATTGCTGCGCGGTGGAGCCAGTGGACCCCAGCGGCAGATAGCGCTGCTGCTGCAGTTTCACCACGGTCTTGCCGCCCTCGCGGGCAACCTCGGTCTGCAGATACGGCACGCCCGGCTGGTTGAGGAAGCTGCGGAAGGCGGCCTTGAAATCGTTGCCCTTGCCCGCCGCCTCGGCGATCGCATCGACCAGATCGTCGGCGGTGGCGTTGCCGAACGTGTGCTTGGCGATATACGCGCGCATGCCCTCGCGGAACACGTCTTCACCGACGAAGGCTTCGAACATCGCCAGCACCGCCGCACCCTTCTGGTAGGTGATGCCGTCGAACGCGGTTTCGATATCGCCATTGCCGGTGATCGGCTGGCGAATCTTGCGTGCGCTCACCAGGCTGTCGTTCTCCATCGCATGCTGCGCACCGCTGATACGGTCCAGATTGGCGTTGTATTCCGGATGCAGCTGCATGGTGATCTTCTGCTGCATCCAGGTGGCGAATGCTTCGTTGAGCCACAGGTCATCCCACCATTCCATGGTCACGGCATCGCCGGTCCACTGATGCGCCAGTTCGTGCGCGTTGACGTTGAAGGAGCGCTGCACGTTCTCGGCCGGCGAATCCTTGTCCAGCAACAGCAGCCAATCGCGGAAGGTCACAAACCCTGGGTTTTCCATCGCGCCGGCGCTGAAGTCCGGTGCGGCGACCAGATCGAGCTTGTCGAACGGATAGCAGAACGCGTAGTAGTCCTCCAGCGCGGCGATGATGGCCGGGGTTTGGTCCAGTGCAGGCGTGATGCGCGGGCCCTGGCCCTTGGCGGCAATGCCGCGCAACGGCGTGGCGTTGGGGCGCTGCGGGGTGGCCGGCATTGGCGCCACATCCACCACGTCCCATGGGCCGGCAGCGTAGGCCACCAAATACGTCGGCAGCGGCACGGTCGGGGCGAAGGTCACCGTCTTCCAGCCCTTGCCGGCCGGCTTGGTCGAGATGGCGATGGTATTGGCCAACGCCTGATCGTGGCTGGGCACGGTCAGGCTGAGGTTGAACGGCGTCTTGAACGCAGGCTCGTCGAAACCCGGGAACGCGTAGCGCGCACTGATCGGTTCCATCTGCGTCATCGCATACGCCTTGCCCTGGTATTTCACCTGGTACAGGCCCTGCAGCTGCTGGTTGAGCGGCGCGCTATAGGCGATCTCCACGGTGAGCGTCTGCGGCTTGAGCGTGCGGCCGAAATCCAGCCGCGCCACACCGGTCTGCGCATCGGCTTCCACGTAGCCTGCGGTCAACGCCTTGCCCTTGTCGGGCTTGACCGTGACCTTGCTGACCTGCAACTCCTTGCCGTGCAGCCAGAGATGGTCGGACGCCTGCTTGAGCTGCACGCGGATGGTGGTGCGGCCGCTGAATTGGGTTTGCTCCGGGTCGATCTTGAGCGCGAGGCTGTAACGCTCCGGTACCGCCCAGGTCGGTAGGCGACCATTGGGAACCGGTTCGCCGGACGATTGCGCCAGCGCTGTTCCGCAGCACAAGGCAAGCAGGGAAGAAACAAGCAGGCAGGCGAAACGACGCATCGACAACTCCGACAATGGCAATCGTCGAAGTCCACCATATTCATCCATGACTGTCATGGGTCATTGGTTGGCGACCAGACCGAACCAACGCTGCGCCGCGCGGGCAACCGCGGCCACAACGCACGCCTGTCTTGGCTCGGCACGTCACGAGGTTCGCAGCGACGGCCACCTGTGCACCGCCTTATGAGACGTATTGCACCGCTCGGCATCCGCTGCGCACCGCGGGTATTGCGCAGCGCAGCGCGCTTCCGGACGGTCAGGCGTTCGAATGCACATGCTGGCCGCCGGCATCGATGGCCTTGCGCCATCCCCGCATCGGCGAACACCGGCAGCAGCTACGCCCGGCATCCTTCACGCATGTCCGCCCACTGAGGGTGTCTGCGCGTCCAGGGTTTCCAGCTGGCGTGCCACCGCTTCAGGCGACCTGGTGTACGGGGCGATCAGGCTGTAAAACGCCGGCACCACGTACAGCGACAACACCGTGGACAGCGAGACGCCGAAGATCACCACCACGCCAATCGTGGCGCGGCTGGCCGAGCCGGGCCCGCCGGCCACCACCAGCGGAATCGCGCCGACCACCGTGGCAATCGAGGTCATCAGGATCGGGCGCAAACGCACCGAGGCCGACGCCACGATCGCCGCATGCACGCTGCGGCCCTCGTCGCGCAATTGGTTGGCGAATTCCACAATCAGAATGCCGTTCTTGGCTGCCAGGCCCACCAGCATCACGATGCCGATCTGACTGAACAGGTTGAGCGTGCCACCGGTCAGCCACAAGCCCACCAGCGCGCCCAGCACCGCCAACGGCACCGTGAGCATGATCACCAACGGGTGCGCAAAACTTTCGAACTGCGCGGCCAGCACCAGATACACCACCAGCAGCGCCATGCCGAAGGTCAACAACACCGCACTGCCGGATTGCTGGTATTCGCGCGATTCGCCCTTCCAGTCCACTTGCGCGTATTCGGGTAGTTCTTCCTGCGCCGCCTGCTGCGCCCAGGCGATGGCATCGCCGAGTGGATAACCTGGTGCCAGGCCCGCCGTGATCGTGATTGCACGCAGGCGATTGAAGCGGTTCAAGGTGCCGGCTTCGGCGACTTCGCTCAAAGTCACCAGATTGGAAAGCGGAATCAGCTCGCCACGGTTGGAGCGCACGCGGATCGCGGTGAGATCTTCCGGCGACATGCGGCCTTCGCGCCCGGCCTGCAGCATCACGTCGTACTCCTCGCCGTTGTCGACGAAGGTGGTGACGCGGCGTGAGCCCATCAATGCTTCCAGCGCGCCGCCAATCGCAGTTACCGGCACGCCGAGATCGGCCGCGCGCACGCGATCAATATTGACGCGCATCTGCGGGCGGGTTTCCTTGTAATCGGAGTCGGGGCCGACCAGGCCGGGGTTGGCTTCCATGCGCTGCAGGATGCGATCGCGCCACTGCGCAATCTCCGCGTAATCCGGCCCGCCCAGCACCAGCTGGAACGGTTGCCCACGGCGACGCACCAGGCCTCCGCTCACCTGCGTGCGTGCACGCACGCCGCTGAGCACATTGAGTTTCTGCTGCACCTCATCGGCCACTTCGGTAGTGGGGCGGGTGCGCTTTTCCCAATCCTGCAAGAACACGCTGACCCGGCCGGTGTGCATTTCCTCGCTGCTGCCGAAGCTGCCGGGCACGCGCGGGTTGGCGCGCACGATGGGTTTGTCCGGGCCCACGAAGGGGCGCAGGATGTCTTCCACCTGATGCATCTGCCCCACCGTGTAATCGAAGCCGGCACCTTCCGGGCCGTCGATCATGATCTGGAAATTGCCGCGGTCCTCGGCCGGCGCCACTTCGGAAGGAATGCGGCCCATCAGCCATGCGCTGGCGCCCAGCGCCAACAGCATCAGCAGCGCAAAGACCCAGGTGCGGTGCACATGCCGCTCCAGCGAGCGCCCATACGCACCGGACACCGCCTGCATGCGCCCATCGAACCATTGGTGAAAGCGATTGGGTTTGGCCTGCCCATGCGCGCGCAACAACTTGGACGACATCATAGGCGTCAACGTCAGCGCCACGAAGGCCGAGATCGCCACCGCCGCCGCCAGCGCCACCGCCAGCTCACGGAACAGCCGCCCGGTATTGCCTTGCAGAAAACCGACCGGCACAAAGACCGCCACCAGCACCGCGGTGGTCGCAATCACCGCAAACGCCACCTGCCCGGTACCACGCTTGGCGGCCACCAGCGGCGGCTCGCCCAGATCGATGCGGCGCTGGATGTTTTCCACCACCACGATGGCGTCGTCCACCACCAAGCCGATACACAGCACCAACGCCAGCAAGGTGAGCAGGTTGATCGAAAAATCGAACGCATACAGCGCGATAAAGGAGGCGATCAGGCACACCGGCACCGTCACCGCGGGGATCAATGCGGCGCGCGCGCTACCCAGAAACACCCAGATCACCACCAGCACCAGGACCACCGCTTCCACCAGCGTGTGATAAACGCGCTCCACCGCGGCGTCGATGAAGGTGGTGGTGTCGAAGGCGACGAAAATATTCGTGCCCTGCGGCAGCGACTTCTGCACTTCTATAGCGCGCGCGCGTGCTTTGCGGGCCACATCCAGCGCGTTGGCGGTGGAGTTACGCACGATGCCCAGGCCCACATTCGGCACGCCGTTACTCTGGAAATACGCGCGCCGCTCGGCCGAGCTCAGCTCGACCCTGGCCACGTCGCCCAGACGCACCACGTAACCGCCCTCGCCCTTGTTCAAGGGCAGCTTGGCGAAGTCTTCGGGCTTGAGATAACTGCGCTCCACGCGCAAGGTGAAATCGCGCTGCGCCGATTCGATACTGCCGGCAGGCACTTCCACATTTTCGTTCTGCAGCGCCGCTTCCACATCGGCGACAGTGAGGTCGCGTGCGGCCAGTTGGTCGCGGTCCAGCCAGATGCGCATTGCATAGCGCTGGCGTCCGCCGATCCGCACCTGCGCCACGCCATCCAGGCTGGAAAAGCGGTCGACGACATAGCGCTCGGCATAGTCGGACAGCTGCAGCGTGTCCATGGTGCTGGAGCTCATGTTGAGCCACAGGATGGGGTCGGCGTCGGCTTCGACCTTGGAAATCTCCGGCGCGCGCGCCTGGTCGGGCATGCGGTCGGACACGCGGCTGACCGCGTCGCGCACATCGTTGGCGGCCGCTTCCACATCGCGCGATTGCACGAATTCGATGCTGATATCGGAGGAGCCATTGCGGCTGTGCGCTTCAATGGTGGAAATGCCCTCGATGCCGGCCAGCCCGTCTTCCAGTACCTGGGTGATGCGGCTTTCCACCACTGCCGCCGAGGCACCGGTGTATTCCACATTCACCGAGACGATGGGCGGGTCGATCGCCGGCAACTCGCGCAGGGTGAGGCGGGTGAACGACATCACCCCCAGCACGATCAGCAGCAAACTCATCACCACCGCCATCACCGGGCGGGTGATCGACAGGTCGGAGAGTTTCATTGTGCTGCCGCCTGCGGGCGGGTCGACGCAGGCGGTGCCTGGTCCACGACCTTCAAGCCCACACGCAGCTTGCCGGTGCCATCCACCACGATACGCTCACCGGCTTTGACGCCTTCGAGAATTTCCACCTTGCCATCGCGCCGCTCGCCCACGCGCACATCGGCGCGCTCCACGCTGCTATCGGGCTTGACCCGGAACACATACGACTCGCGCCCCACCTGCACCACCGCAATTTCCGGGATCACCACCGCCTGCCGCGCCGGCTGGAACAGCCGCACATCCAGCAGCATGCCTGGCCGCAGCCGGCGATCGTCGTTGGGGAAATCCGCGCGTACCGTCACCGAGCGCGTGGTCTCGTCGATCCGCGAATCGATGGTCACCACTTCGCCTTCGAACTGCGCGCCGGGATAGGCCGCTGCGCTGCCGCTGACCGAATTGCCGACCTGCACTAGGCCGAATTGCGATTCTGGCACCTGGAAATCCACGTACATGCGCGCCACATCGTCCAATGTGGCGATCACCGTGCTGGAGGTGATCAACGCGCCAGGACTGATCTGGCGAATGCCGAGTACGCCGGAAAACGGGGCGCGCACCTCGCGGTCGGTGATTTCCGCGCGCATCTGCTGCACACGCGCCTGCGCGGCATCGCGTAGCGCACGCTGCGTATCCACGGTGGATTTGGCCACCAGTTGCTGGCCAACCAGACTCGACTGCCGGCGATACAACTGGTCGGTTTCTTCGAAGGTGGCCTGTGCGGCGGTCAGTGCCGCCTGTTGCGAATTGCCGCGCAAACGCAGCAGCAATTGCCCGGCCTTGACCTCGTCGCCGCTGTCGAAATACACCTGCTCCACCACATCGCTGACCGCAGCGGTGAGCGCCACCGATTCGCGCGCACGCACCGTGGCGATCGACTGCACGGTCGAGTTCCAGGGTTGGGTGGTCACCGCCTGCATAGAGACCGGAATGGGTTTGGCAGCGGCTGGCGTGCTGGCCTGACGGCTACAACCGGCCAGGACAGCGGCCAACAAGAGCGCGGCGCAGACGCGCGCGCTGGGCAGAACAAGCATCAGAACATCCTGGCGGGGTACGTCGAAAGTTTACCGACCTAGCCGCCATGAATTGACAGAAAGGACGCGCTTTGCACCATGACCAAAGACCCTTGCCGCCCTTGGCACATGGGCCGACTCAAGTTCCAAGTGCAACACTTTTCTCCACTGCAGACCCGCGTTTTCTGTCAAAACACTGGCTCACGTAACTTTTGCACAATCAATGGCCTGCTGGGCTGTCCGTCCATACGTTGCGCTAACAGCAGGTCTCTCGAGGTGTTGCACTTGACTCTTGAGACCGCCATGGGCTGGCCAGCGCGACTATGACGTTGCTGCACCTCCGTCACTCGGGCGCAGCCGGTGCGCCTTGACTGCATGTATGGGTTCATACACCGCCAGTGTGCACACTGACCGCGCTCACCTGACGACCGCCTGCGCTGCCGTAGTAGCCGCTGTTAGCGTTCCAGACCCAAATACTCGAGCACGTGGCGCGCCAGTGCCTCTACATTCTCACCATCGGCGTGAAGATGGATCTCCGGCGTTTCGGGCGCCTCGTACGGCGAGTCGATGCCGGTGAAATTGGGAATCTGCCCGGCACGCGCCTTGCGGTACAGCCCCTTCACGTCGCGTGATTCGGCAACCGCCAGCGGCACGTCTACGAACACTTCGACAAACTCGCCCTGATCGAAGCGCTCACGTGCCAGCTGCCGCTCGGCACGGAACGGCGAAATGAAACTCACCAGCACGATCAGGCCGGCATCGGCCATCAAACGTGCCACCTCCGCTACGCGGCGAATATTCTCCACGCGATCTTCGTCGGTGAAGCCCAGATCGCGGTTGAGCCCGTGGCGCACGTTGTCGCCGTCCAGGATGAAGGTGTGATAGCCCAGGGCGTGCAGGCGCTTGTCGACCAGGTTGGCAACGGTGGACTTGCCTGCACCCGACAGGCCGGTGAACCACAGCACGCGCGGCGCCTGGCCCTTGATGCGCGCACGTGCGCTGCGGTCCACGTCCAGATGTTGCCAGTGCACGTTGCCGGCGCGGCGCAAGGCGAATTCCAGCGTGCCGGCAGCCACCGTGGCATTGCTCTGGCGGTCGATCAGGATGAAACCGCCGAGCACGCGGTTGCGTGCGTAGGGCGAGAACGCGATGGGTTCGTCCAGCGCCAGATTGCAGTAACCCACTTCGTTAAGCTCCAGCCGTTTGGCGGCCAGCCGCTCCTGCGTGTTCACATCGACCTTGTGCTTGATCTCGCTGATGCTTGCAGTGACCGTGCGGGTGCCGATCTTGAGCCAATACGGGCGCCCGGGCAGCAGCGCGGCATCGTCCATCCACAGCAGATGCCCAGCGAACTGGTCCGCCACTTCGGGCGGATCGTCGACAGCGGCGATGATGTCGCCACGGCTGATGTCGATCTCATTGCGCAAGGTCAGCGTCACTGCCTGCCCGGCGCGAGCGCTGTCCACCTCGCCGTTGGCATCGAGCACGCGTGCCACCTGCGTACGGCGCCCGGACGGCACCACCACTACTGCATCGCCCACCTGCACCTGGCCGGCAGCGATCGTGCCTGCATAGCCACGGAACTGCGCGTTGGGGCGATTGACCCACTGCACCGGCAGACGCAGGCCGCTACCTGCCTCCGGCGGTTCGAGCTGCACGGTGTCCAGATGCTGCAGCAGATGCGGGCCGCTGTACCAAGGCATCCGAGTCGAAGCGCTGGACAGATTCTCGCCCGCCAGCGCCGATAGCGGAATGCACTGCACATCGGCGATGCCCAGCTGCGCGGCGAGCGCGGCGTAGCCTTGTGCAATGTCGGCGAACACCTGCGCGTCGTAGTCCACCAGATCCATCTTGTTGACCGCCAGCACCACATGGCGGATGCCGAGCAACGACACGATATAGCTGTGCCGACGGGTCTGCGCCAACAAGCCCTTGCGCGCATCCACCAGCACCACCGCCACATCGGCAGTCGACGCACCGGTGGCCATATTGCGCGTGTACTGCTCGTGCCCGGGGCAATCGGCCACGATGAATTTGCGCCGGTCGGTATCGAAATAGCGGTAGGCCACATCGATGGTGATGCCCTGCTCCCGCTCGGCCGCCAGCCCATCCATCAACAACGCGTAATCGATGCTCTCGCCCTGCGTGCCATGCCGGCGGCTATCGCTTTCCAGCGCCGCAAGCTGATCGTCGAACAAGCGCTTGCTGTCGTACAGCAACCGCCCGATCAAGGTGCTCTTGCCATCGTCCACGCTACCGCAGGTGATGAAGCGCAGTAAGGGCTTGGATTCGTGCTGCTGGAGGTAGGCACCAATGGTGCCCGGAGTGAGGAGTGGGGAGTGGGGATTCGCCAGAGCGCTCCCGTCGATCTTTCCGCTCGCCGCGAATTGCTCCTGCGAATCCCGAATGCCGACTCCCGAATCACTGCCCATCAAAAATACCCCTCAACCTTTTTCTGTTCCATTGATGCGCCCGGTGCGTGATCGATCATGCGGCCTTGGCGCTCGGAGCTGGTGCTGACCAGCATTTCGGCGATGACCGCTTCCAGCGTGTCGGCACTGGATTCGATCGCACCGGTGAGCGGGTAGCAGCCCAGCGTGCGGAAGCGCACCGAACGCAATTGCGGGGTTTCGCCTGGATGCAACGGCAAACGCGCGTCGTCGACCATGATCCAGGCACCGTCGCGTGCCACCACCGGGCGAGGGGCGGCAAAGTACAGCGGCACCACCGGAATTTTTTCGCGATAGATGTACAGCCAGACATCCAGCTCGGTCCAGTTGGAGAGCGGGAACACGCGCACGCTTTCGCCGGGCTTGGTGCGCGCGTTGTAGAGATTCCACAGTTCCGGGCGCTGGTTCTTCGGGTCCCAGCGATGGCGTGCATTGCGGAACGAGAACACACGCTCCTTGGCGCGCGATTTCTCTTCGTCGCGGCGCGCTCCGCCAATGGCCGCATCGAAGCCGCCCTGCTCCAACGCCTGTTTCAGACCCTGGGTCTTCATGATGTCGGTATGCACGGCGGCGCCGTGGCTGATCGGGCTGACGTCTTGGGCGACGCCATCAGGATTGATGTGCACACGCAGATCCACCCCGGTTTCGGCCGCACGGCGGTCGCGGAAGGCGATCATTTCGCGGAACTTCCAGCGTGTGTCGATGTGCAGCAACGGGATCGGCGGCCGCGACGGCGCAAATGCCTTGAGCAGCAGATGCAGCAGCACCGAGCTGTCCTTGCCCACCGAATACAGCATCACCGGAGCCCGGAATTCGGCAGCGACTTCGCGCAGGATATGGATGCTTTCGGCTTCGAGCCGGTCGAGATGGGACAGCGGCGGCAGGGTCATCGGACTATCGTGGGTGTCGGCAGGCAGACCAGCCGATGGTTAGGGCAAGGCGTTGCAGTGTGTGCTGCGCCGATGACTGGACGAAATAAGCGGCCGGCATAACGCGATAACGGCTGTTCCTTTCAGGTGGGCGCAACGCTTCCCTAACATCGCCTCTCTCATCCAAGCCACTGGATCCGAATGACCGCCGCCAGTTCCGCGCTACCGCCCAGCCCCTTGCCCGACGAACGCAAGGCGCTGCTGGACCGGTTGGTCGACGGTCTGGACACCGCAGCGCTGTGGTGGCTGTCCGGTTACACCGCCGGGCTGGCGCAGGGCCGGCCGCCGCGCTCGCTGGCAGTGTTGCCTGGTGGACACGCACACGCAATCGCCCAGGAAAGTCAGCGCCTGACCGTAGTCTACGGCAGCCAGACCGGCAATGCCCGCCGCGAGGCCGAGCATCTGGCCGCCGATGCCGAAGCCGCGGGCCTGAACGTGCGCTTGCTGCGCGCCGACACCTACCCCACCCGCGAACTGGCCAACGAGCGGCTGCTGTACGTGGTGATCAGCACCCAGGGCGAAGGCGACCCGCCGGACGATGCCATCGGTCTGGTCGAATTCCTGACCGGCCGCCGCGCGCCCAAGCTGCCCGAGCTCAAGTACGCGGTACTGGGCCTGGGCGATTCCAGTTATGCCGATTTCTGCGGCGTCGCGCGGCGTATCGACGAGCGCCTGGCCGAACTCGGCGGCAGCCGCGTGCAGCCGCGTGGCGAAGCCGATCTGGACATCGACAGCATTGCCGTGCCCTGGCGCACGCAGGCGCTCAAGCATGCCCGCGAGCAACTCAAAAGCGGCCCGCACTCGGCCACCGTCACACCGCTGCGCAGCAGCCCGGCGACGCCGGTGTGGTCGCATCAACAGCCGTTCGCTGCCGAGCTCCTGTCCACTCAGATCCTCAGTGGACGCGACTTCAAGGGTCCTGGCTTTCGCATGTATGCCACGCCCGGCAAGCGCGTGCGGCATCTGGAATTTTCGCTGGACGGCAGCGGCCTGAACTATGAGCCGGGCGACGCGCTGGGCATCCGCCATCGCAATCCGCCCGCGTTGGTGGATGCCGTGCTGCAGACCTTGCAGCTGAACGGCGATGCTGCGGTCACCGTCGGCGAGGAGACGCTGGCGTTGAGTGCCTGGCTCGCCACGCGGCGCGAACTGACCAAGCTGTCGCGGCCGCTTCTCGCCGCTCACGCCGAGCGCGCAGGCGCACAGGAACTGCAAGCGCTGCTCGCCCCCACCCAGACTGCCGGCCTGGCGTCGCTGCTCGCCGATCATCAGGTGATCGACGTGCTGCGCCGCTGGCCGGCGGATTGGGACCATGCCGGCCTGCTTGCTGCGCTGCGGCCGCTCACCCCACGGCTGTACTCCATTGCCTCCAGCCGCAAGCGCGTGGGCGATGAAGTGCATCTGACCGTGGACGAAGTCACCTACCAGGCGCATGGGCATGCGCATCTGGGGTCGGCCAGCGGTTTCCTGGCTGCACTTGCCGAAGGCGACATCGCCCCGGTCTACATCGAACCGAACGCGCGCTTCCGCGTGCCGGCCGATGCCGATCGCGACATCCTGATGATCGGCCCGGGCACCGGCGTGGCGCCGTTCCGCGGCTTCGTGCAGGAGCGCGCGGAAACCGGCGCTAATGGCCGCAACTGGTTGTTCTTCGGCGCCCAGCATTTCAATACCGATTTCCTGTATCAGGCCGAGTGGCAGCTGGCCCTGCAACGCGGCGAACTGCACGCGCTGGAAGTGGCGTTCTCACGCGACCAGGCGGAAAAGCTCTACGTGCAACACCGCCTGCGTGCGCGCGGCGCCGAGGTCTATGCCTGGCTGCAAGGCGGCGCGCATGTGTATGTGTGCGGCGCCACCAGCATGGGCAAGGACGTGCACGCCGCCCTGCTCGACATCGTCGCCAGCCACGGCGCCTTGGATGCCGAGGCCGCCAGCGCGTATCTCACCCAACTCCAGGTGGAGGGGCGGTATGCGCGGGATGTTTATTAATTCAGGGATTGGGGAGTCGGGATTGGGGAGTCGTAGGAGCGGATGTCCACAATCGTTCTGTTGTGTGGGTAATGCCCGCGCGTTGTTGCTGCCAATCCCCAATCACGCATGCCGAATCCCGTCATGAGCCACTCCGTCGAAGACATCAAATCCGAAAGCCGCCGCCTGCGTGGGTCGCTGGAACAGAGCCTGGCCGATGCGGTGACCGGTGCGCTGCGTGAGGATGATCAGACACTGATCAAGTACCACGGCAGCTACCAGCAGGACGACCGCGACATTCGCGACGAGCGGCGGCAGCAGAAGCTCGAACCGGCGTATCAGTTCATGATCCGCACGCGCACCCCGGGCGGGGTGATCACGCCCGCGCAGTGGCTGGCATTGGATGGCATCGCCACCCGCTATGCCAATCATTCGCTGCGCATCACCACGCGCCAGGCGTTCCAGTTCCATGGCGTGATCAAGCGCGAACTGAAGGCCACCATGCAGGCCATCAATGCCACCTTGATCGATACGCTGGCGGCGTGCGGCGATGTCAATCGCAATGTGCAAGTGGCCGCGAACCCGCTGCTGTCGCAGGCGCATGCCACGCTGTATGCCGATGCCGCATGCGTCTCCGAGCATCTGTTGCCCAACACGCGGGCGTACTACGAAATCTGGCTTGACGAAGAGCGCGTGTCCGGCTCCGGCAACGAGGACGAGCCGATCTATGGCGACCGTTATCTGCCACGTAAATTCAAGATCGGTTTCGCCGCGCCGCCGCTCAACGATGTGGACGTCTTCGCCAATGACCTGGGTTTTATCGCGATCCTGCGCGATGGGCGGTTGCTCGGCTACAACGTCAGCATCGGTGGTGGCATGGGCGCCTCGCACGGCGATGCGCAGACCTGGCCGCGCGTGGCCAACGTGATTGGTTTTGTCACCCGCGATCAGTTGCTCGATATCGCCACTGCGGTGGTCACCACGCAGCGCGACTTCGGCAACCGTGCAGTGCGCAAACGCGCGCGTTTCAAGTACACCATCGACGATCATGGCTTGGATACCATCGTGGCCGAGATCGCGCGCCGCGCCGGCTTCGCGCTGCAGCCGGCGCAGCCGTTCGCGTTCGAGCACAACGGCGACCGCTATGGATGGGTGGAAGGCGAAGACGGGCTGTGGCACCTGACCCTGTCGCTGCCGGCCGGCCGCATTGCCGATACCGACACGGCAACGCATCTGAGCGGGCTGCGTGCGATCGCACAGTTGAACGTCGGCGAATTCCGCATGACGCCCAACCAGAACCTGGTGATCGCCGGCGTGCCGGCCAGCGAGCGTGCACGCGTCGATGCGCTGGTTGCGCAGTACGCGCTGGATGCCGGCAATCGCTCTGCCAGCGCCCTGGCGCGCGGCGCGATGGCCTGCGTGGCATTGCCCACCTGCGGCCTGGCGATGGCCGAGGCCGAGCGCTATCTGCCCGATTTCAGCGCTGCATTGCAGCCGTTGCTGCAGCAACACGGGCTGGCCGACACGCCTATCGTGTTGCGTTTATCCGGCTGTCCGAATGGCTGCTCGCGCCCGTATCTGGCCGAGATCGCGCTGGTGGGCAAAGCGCCCGGGCGCTACAACCTGATGCTGGGTGGCGACCGCCGCGGCCAGCGGCTCAACACGCTGTACCGCGAAAACATCACCGAGCCTGAGATCCTGGCCGCACTGGAACCGCTGCTGGCGCGCTATGCCGCCGAACGCGACCACGCCAACGATGAAGGCTTCGGCGATTTCCTCCACCGCGCCGGCCTGATCGCATTGCCGTCTTACCCCACGCACCGTCGCCTCGATCTGGAATTGCTCGCATGACCGCGCTACCTGCCGCATCAATCACCTCTTCCGCGTTGGACGATCTGGACGCGCTCAATGCGCAGCTGGAAGGCCTGCGTGCCGACGAACGCGTGGCCTGGGCGCTGCAGCACGGCCCGCAGGACGCGGCGCTGTCGTCCAGCTTCGGCGCGCAATCGGCAGTGACGCTGCATCTGCTCAGCCAGCAACGCCCGGACATCCCGGTGATCCTGATCGACACCGGCTACCTGTTCCCGGAAACCTACCGCTTCGCCGATGCCTTGACCGAACGGCTCAAGCTCAATCTCAAGGTATATCGCCCGCTGGTCAGCCGCGCCTGGATGGAAGCGCGCCACGGCCGCCTGTGGGAACAAGGCATGGTCGGCATCGATCAGTACAACAACCTGCGCAAGGTCGAACCGATGCGCCGCGCCTTGGACGAACTCAACGTGGGCACCTGGTTCACCGGCCTGCGCCGCAGCCAATCCGGCGGCCGCGCGCAGACGCCAATCGTGCAGAAGCGCGGTGAGCGCTACAAAATCAGCCCCATCGCCGACTGGACCGATCGCGACGTGTGGCAGTACCTGCAGGCGCACGAGCTGCCGTACCACCCACTGTGGGAACAAGGCTACGTGTCCATCGGCGATTTCCACACCACGCGTCGCTGGGAACCCGGCATGCGCGAGGAAGACACGCGCTTCTTTGGCCTGAAGCGGGAGTGCGGCATCCACGAGGATATCTAGCCGCGGCAGCCCACTGCGATGCGCGCTTGTACCGAGGGCGCGTTCATCAGAATGTGCGGCGTCTGCCTGGGCATGCTGCATCCAGTCATGATCGCAACGTACTGCCATCAGCGCTTCGGCATCGGCGCGCGCCCATCATCCTGCTGCCGCATCCGCTTGCGTACGCTGCATCCAGTAACGATCCAATACCCACATCAGCACGAACGACAGGCCGACCAGCGGGAAGATCAGCCCGCACAACACCAGCAGCACCAGCAGGCCGCGTAGCGTCCGTGGATCGGCCGGCAACGGCGGCACGCCCAGCCCTCCGCTTGGGCGGCGCTTCCACCACATCACCGCCGCGCTGACGCACAACAGCACAATCGCCAAGCAGGCGAACAACAGGATCAACTGGTTGGCAGTGCCGTACTGCTGCCCCAGGTGCACGTTGATGCCCCATTCCAGCAGCTTGGCCAGCGGCCCGTAGTCGCGGTAACGCATGTCCAGCAGCACCGTGCCGCTGTATTGATCCAGATGGATCACGCGCTGACGCTGCAGATCGGCCGGATATACCGTCGCGGTATAGACCCCGATCGCACCACGCGGCGGTGCCACGCTATATCCCGGCAGGATGCCGCGTGCATCGAAGCGCGCAATCGCCGCATCCAGGCCGATCGCTCCCCGTCCCGGCCCAGCAACGCCGCCGGCATCGCCATTGGCAGCATGCGCGCTATCTGCCGAGTGCGCGTGTTGGGCTGACTGCTCTGACTGGGCTATGTGCTCTTCGTGCTCTTCGTGGTCTGCATGCCCTGGGGCTACCGTGCGCGCCGTGTGCCCGGAGTACTCGTTGCCTAACTGCAGCCCATTCGCGTGCTCGCCATGCAGCGGCTCATCCCCCCCTTCAGCCAGGCGTGCAGGCAACACAGACTCCGGCAAGCGCGCCTGCCGCAACGACCACGCCGGCTCACCACTGTCTGCCAACCGTTGTTGCGACATCGGCTGCTGCACACGCAACCCGGCGGGATAGCCAAAATCATGCCCATTGGCCCAGCGATTGACCTGCGCACCCCAGAGCCACGACCACGGCATGCCGGTCAGCGCCAGGAATAGCAGGATCGCGCCACCCCCGGCACCGGTCACCGCATGCAGGTCGCGCCAGAACAGTCGCTGTTTCGGCTTGCCACGCACACTGATCACCACGCCACGTCGCCCGCGCGGCCACCACAGATACACACCGGTGAGCACCAGCACGATCGCCCAACCGCCCGCCATTTCGATCAGGCCACGCGCATATGGCCCGACCAACGCCAGGCTGTGCAGCCGGCGGATCGTCCAGCTCAGCGTGCCGTGCTCCGGCAAGGCGCCCAAGACCCGCGCACGGTATGGATCGACATAGACCACCCGCCGCGCCCCATGTGCATCTACCAGCCCGATCTCGGCACTGGCATCGGCGCGCTTGGGCGTAATGTAGACAAACAAGCTTCCGCCGTAGCGCTGTTGTGCAGCGGCGACCAACTGCTGTGCAGGCATGCGCGTATCGCCTACCGGCACCACCTTCAAATCATGGTGCACGCTGCGATCGATCGCGCCCTGATACAAGAACGCGGCCCCGGTCACCGCCAGCCAGATGATGAAAGGCAGCACCAGCAGTCCGGCATAGAAATGCCAGCGCCATACCGCGCGATAGAAGCGCCAGCGGCTACCTTGGCGTGCCTCGGCGACGCCACTGCCGTCCGTCATTGCATGCATCAGAAGCTCCAATCCCACGACAGCGACAACGCACGCCCATCGCCGGGCGAATAGCCGGAGGTGCCGCTGTCGTACCAGGCGTACACATACGCACGATCGGTGACATTGCGCAGCTGCAGGCTGAGCGCGTTGCGCGCATCCACATTCCAGCGCGCGCCCAGATTGAGCAAGGCATCGCCACCGGCACGGCCCAGCGTATTGGTGCGCTCCAGATAGTAATCACCTTGCGCGTTGCCCCAGGCGCTCAACTGCACCGCCGAACTGAGCTGCCACTCCAGCCCGGCGGTCGCCAGCCAGTGCGGCACGTTTTCGATCTCCTTGCCGCGCGTGGCCGGTGCGCTCGGATCGGGGGTGGCGATCATGGCCTTCTGCCGCGAATACGATACCCATGCGCGCCAGTGCTCAGCCGGCTGCAGGTTGAGCTGCGCATCCCAACCGCGCCGCAACGTGCGGCCGACATTGGCCACAGCGCCAATGCCCACCACGCCATTCACGCCAAGAACGGTCGCCACTTCACCGGATGCGCGTTGCTCCCAATACGCCAGGCGCCCATCCACCAGGGTCGACGGTGCGAACTTGAAGCCGGTCTCCCAACCGTCGTTGATCGATGGCCCCAGATCGCCGGACTGGCGACGGTAGGCACCATCGCCGCTGCCGATCTGGAACGTGCGCCCCCAGTTCGCATACACGCTGCTCTGCCCGCCCACGCGGTAGCTCGCGCTGAACTTGGGTTGCTTGATGGTGCCGTAGTCATAGGTCGGCGCAACGCTGCCGGCCAGCACATCGTGCAACTGCCCATCGACGCGGTCGATGCGATACCCCGGCACCAGCTGCAAGCGCGCAAACGGCGTCAGCACCGCCTGGACATACGCACCACGTGTGCGCAGGTCGTAATCCCAATCGCGCAACTGCGCACCGCGTACGCGGGCCACGGTGCGGTACCGCTGCGACTGATTTTCCTGCCACTGCGCATCCACGCCGGCTTCGAGATTGGCATTGAGCGCGCCCCAGTCCGGCTGCCAGTTGCTACGCAGCAACAGCCCGCGATGGGTCTCATCGGTATCGCGTTCCTGCTGCAGGCCGGCAGCAGAAAACCGCACCCAGCGCTGATTGCGGTAGTCGTTCTGGTAGGCCTTGGCGCTCCATTGCGCCTGCTCACCGAGCTCGCCGTCCGCATGCAACGCGGTCTGACGCAGGCGGCGCTGGCTGCGGTCGTTCTGCGCATAGTCCGGCGAGCTACGCGGCGCCGCACGCGCGGTGGCGGCGTCCAGATAGCCGGCTTCCAGTGCATGGTTGTCGTAATAGCGCGTGGTGAGTCCGGCGCGGAATGCACCGTCCGGGTCGGTGTAAAACCATTTGCCCGCTACGCTGCGTTTACGCGCATCGGCATGATCGCGATAGCCGTCCGAGTCGCGCCAGGCCAGCATATAGTTCTGGCTCCATGCGCCCTGCTCGAAACCTTTGCTGAGTTGCACCTCGCGCGCATCGAAGCTGCCGGCCGTCACGCTCAAGCGGCCATCGTTGCCGCCGGTACGGGTCAGCACGTCCACGCTGCCGGCAATGGCGTTCAAGCCATAGCGCGCGTCGTTGGTGCCGCGCACGATCTCGATCGCGCTGATGTCCTGCGGAAACACGGCATCCAGGTACGGCATGGCGCCGGCATTGTCGTTGCTGGGAATGCCGTCGATCAGCAGTTTCACCGCATTGATGCGCCCCTCGCCATTGAAGCCGCGGAACGAAAACCGCCCTGCATCCGTGCCCATGCGGAACTGGGTGACCTGCACCCCGGGCGCACGCATCAGCAGTTCCCAGCTGTAGTCCACGTGTTGATCGTGCAGCAGCTCGCCGCCGATCACATCCACCGAGCTCAACACGCGCGCCGTACTCGGACTGCGCTGCGCGTGTTCGCGCACCTGCACCTTGCCCAGCGTCAGTGCCGCATCCTGTGCCTGCACATGGCATGCCGGCCCCCACACCAGCGCCAACGACGGCGCATACCACATCGTTTTCAACAACCTTAGACGCATGACCAACCTTTTGCCGTGGCAGCACGGCCGCATAGCCGTGCGCTGCCAACACCGTGGCGCGCATTGGCATCACTCGCATAGGGAGCGGGTCGTCCGCGAGGCCCGGCAGCGACGCCGACAGCTCAGGCGCGTACTAGGCACAGCTGCATGACGCCCGCGCAGGGGCAACCTTACGCGGGCAGCGGGGGGCCACGTGCGCCGAGCGCAGCCCACCGAAAGACCGAGCGTGCACTTGCCTGGATGTGCGCCGGAACCGGTGTTGGCCGCAGCTGCAGCAGGCACAGCAATGCCACGATGAGCAATGGCAGCACGCGTGCGGCCAACACGCAGTAGTCGCAGGCCTCGCCATGTATCGCTGCGTCGTGGCTGCCGGGATGCTGCGTCGCCAACGCGGCGCCGGGGTGCGCCTGCGCAGCGATGACGGGCGGTTCGTATCGATGATCGGCATGCAGCCAGCTCGCTGCCGACACTGCCGGGGCACTCATGCACATCGGCTCGGTCGACTGCGTCTGGCTCCAGCGGCTGATCAACGGAGCCACCAGCATCAGCACCACCGCCAGACAGGCAAGCAGGGGCAATAACCGGTGGCGACGGCACGAACGCAGCATACCGCGCAGTGTAAGCCGCCATGTCACCGGGTGCGATGGCCGTGACCAACGCGCGACTGGATGTCGCACCCGGCCGGGCCAGCGGCATCTGACGACCGACGCCTGGGCATGCGCGGGCAGCCGGCACGCCCGCCGCCGACGTGGCCCCCGCCGCCGCCGCCGCGCGCTGCGCAGCCAACCCCGCTCCCGGTCACGCCGACCTCACCTGCGAGCCGTGCTCCAGCGAGGCAGTCACATTTTCATCCCACCTCCGTGACCGCAGACACATGTGGGGCCTTGTCATGCCCTATGCTTGCGGCTTAACACTCTTTAATTTGCGCGCATGAGTACCGTCCTGTCCAATCTCGCGGCCGAGCCGCTTCCTTGCGCACCCAAGCCCCTTAGCGAAGCGCTCCGTCTCCAGGCGCTGCAAAGCTACGGCATTCTCGACACACCGCGCGAAGCGGCGTTTGAAGACATCACTCGGCTCGCCTCGATCATCTGCCAGACGCCGATCGCGCTGATCAGCCTGGTCGATGCCGACCGCCAGTGGTTCAAGAGCGAACTCGGGATGGGCGAGCGCGAGACCCCGTTGTTCAAGTCGATCTGCGCGCATGCGCTGCTCGACAACGATGTGCTGGTGGTGCCCGACACGCGCGAAGACATCCGCTTCTCACGCAATCCGCTGGTCACCGGCGAAGCGCCGCTGTACTTCTACGCGGGCGCCTTGCTGAAGACGCCTGACGGCCTGCCGCTGGGCACGGTCTGCGTCCTGGACCGGAAGCCGCGTCAGATCACCGATGAGCAGGTGGAGGCCCTGCGCGCACTGGCACGCCAGACCATGGCGCATCTGGAATTGCGCCGAGCATTGGCGGCCGCCGAAGAATCCGATCGGTATCGCAGCCGCCTGATGGCCATCGCCGGGCATGATCTGAAGACTCCGCTGCGCACTGCCGCCTACGCCATCGACAAGATGCGCCGGCATGCCAACGTCGATTCCATCCCGCCCCTGGTGACTGCGCGCGATGCGATCAGCCTGGTCGGCCGCAGCATGGACGAGCTGGCCGCTCTGGCGGCCTCGAGCAAGGCGGCCATGCCGGACCTGCAATCGCTGCAGCTGGAAGACGTGCTGCATTCGGTTCTCGGCGTGTGGCGGCAGCCGGCCATCGACAAGTGCCTGGCACTGCGCCATGTGCCTACCTCGCTACGCGTGCGCAGCCATTCCACCTTGCTGACCACCTTGATCGGCAACCTGGTCGGCAATGCCATCAAGTACACCGAACGCGGCCGCGTGCTGGTCGGCACCCGCCGCCGCCCCGGCTTTGCCGTGGTGGAAATCATCGACAGCGGCATCGGCTTGAATCTGGAGCAACCCGAGCAGATATTCCAGGCGTTTCGCCAAGCCGACCCCCGTAGCGACGGCTTGGGCATTGGTCTGTGGATCGTGCATCGCACTGCCGAGACATTGGGATGCGAGGTGGGTGTGCGCCCACGCCCGCAAGGCGGCACCTGTTTTTCAGTGCGGATTCCGCTGGCTTGAAGGTCTGGGGCTTGCAGATTGTTTCGGCAATCTGCGGCTTTAGAGCGGCTAACAAAATGACTGCACAGTCGTCAGGTGGGTGCGGCCGGTGCTCGGAATCGGCATGTACCACGCGTCCACTGCGGTTCTGAGCACGCCGTCCGCGCCCGCCTTGCGGCTCGCTACGTTTTGTTAGCTGCTCTGAAAAAAAAGCGGATCCGGGCTCCCGACCCGGATCCGCCACCAAACACGCCAGGTCTCTCCCCAGGGACCCGGGTGCGCCAGCCGCTCTGTGCAGAGCCTCGTGCAACAGGGATGCGACAGCGCTAGCAACCCTTCGACGACACTGCGAAGCACACCGGCTAATGCGATCAACCGCATCGCCGGCTCTGCGCCGTCCACCCCTAGACGTTCGAGAGTGTCGCGTCATGGCTGCTATAAGGGTTTTCGACACGGCAGCGCGCAACTTGATGCGTTGCGCAGACGCCGACTGCGTAGCCCCGACACGGGTGAGGGAAATCACCGACAGCCCGTGCCACGGGTCTGCCGAGCAAGAGAACATCACATTGATTCCGCAGGATTTTTTTCGGCACCGTTATGCCGCAACGCAACAAGCGCAAACAGCGAACACAACCCTAAATTCCCTGGGCAGCCCCCCCCCGCAACCACTAAGGGCGGCTAACAAAACGTCGCGAGCAGCTGTCAGGCGGGCGCAGACGGCGCGCTCAGAGCCGCAGTGGACGCGTGGTGGATGCCGCACCGGTCGCGCCCGCCTGTCGGCTGCGCAATCATTTTGCTAGCCACTCCAAGCGAACGCGGCCGTGATGCGCAGCGAGCAAGTTTCAACGTACCAGCGTCCTGCACCCACCAATCCGCTGGTTTCCGGAAAAGCCGCGTCGGGTTGCGTCAACGCCAGCAGCACGTGCAACCTTTCTCAACCGGTTCAAAACAGCGAACTGACCAACCCCGGCCGCAGCGCACGGCCAGTGCTCAATATCCGCATGCACCACGCGTCCACCTCCGTCGCTGTGCGCAGTCCACACCGCCGGACGACAGCCCGCTACGGTCTGTTGGCCGCTCGCATCGCAGCTTCAGAGCCCGGACGCATCTCCATCCTGGCGTGCAAACCACGCCGCCGAATGCACATCCTCGGCTGCGACTTCAAGCGCCTTGCGCAGTATGTCCAGCGGAATCTGCACGCGCGTGTCGCCCACTTGCAACGCTACCCACAACGCTTCGTCGCGTGGGTCGGCCAGCACCGTCAACACTTCATGCTCTCGGCCCGCAATGCTGGCCGAGAGTTGCAGCGACATGCCGCCGTCCGGCTCGGACGACCACAGTCTGCTCAGTGCGGGACATAGCGGCTCAGTCATCGCAGGCCAGTCAGCTGGTGATGGTCTGGGTCAGCGATTCCCAGGTCGGCGGCAATGGCCAGTTCGGCGCCTGATTGCCGTCCAGTACGCGGCGCAGGTCGCGCTTGTCGATTTGCGGCGCGAGCACATGCACCAGGTCCAATGCGTAGTCGCGCAGCACGCGGTCGCGTGGCAGCACCGCCCAGGCGATGCACTCTGCAATCGGTGCGGGCGCCGGCCAGGCGCGTAGATCTTTGTCGAAGGCATTGACCGCCATCTCCGCCACCAGGCCCACGCCGAGCCCGGCACGTACGTACGTTTTGATGAGATCCGCGTCCAGCGCGGTCAACGCGATGCTCGGCTCCAGACCCATCTGCGCAAACGCGCGCTGCAGCGATGAGCCCGGACGCGTGGAAGAGTCGTAGCTGATCAGCGGATGCTCGGACAACGCGTGCATTTCCGGCGCCGTGCGCGGGTGATCCAACGCATGCCCGCGCGGCACCACCACCAGCCGCCGCCAGCGGTACAGCGGCACTGCAATCCCGGCACTCGGCTCGCCGCCGGCAGTGCTGACCACGGCAATATCCGCATCGCCCTGGCCGAGCAGATCCAGCGCCGCACTTTCGGCAGCCTGTTGCAAATGCACGCTGACCTGCGGGTAGGCGTTCTTGATCTGCGCCACTGCCGGCGGCAGCACGAAGCGCGCCTGGGTGTGGGTGGTGGTCAGGGTCAGCTGGCCCTGGCTTTCGCGGCGCTGGTTGGCCGCATAGGTGCGGATATTGTTGACCTCCGACAGCACCGCACGCGCACGCTCGATCACTTCCACACCGGCTGGCGTTGCCCCATCCAGGCTGCGCCCCTTGCGCACGAACAACAGAAAGCCCAGCTCGTCCTCCAGCTGCTTGAGCTGCTTGGACAGGCCGGGCTGGGTCGCGTGCACGCGTCCAGCGGCCAGCGTGATGTTCAGCTCGGCATCGGCGATGGCCACCAGATAGCGAAGTTGGGTCAGCGTCATGGGCTCATATCCAAAAAAGGCGCGACGCGCTACAAGGACTTCGACTTTAGAGCAGTTCTCCGTTCAAGCTTATAACCGAACGCTATTTTTAGGGTGTATGAAGTCATTTCCGACAGCTATTAAGCCGGCGTTACGGTCTGACCCTCCCTTCTGGATGCCTTCGTTCCCGTGGCCTCTGCGTTCCCATTGCTTACCGACCTGCGTGGCCGTGCCGTCCTGGTGGTCGGCGGCGGTGCCGATGCCGAACGCGCCACCGCCCAGTTGCTGCAGGCCGGTGCGCTGCCGCTGGTCGGCGCGCCCGAGCTCACCGCGCAGTTGCGGCGCTGGGCGCAGTCCAGGCAACTGCGCTGGCTGGAAGGGCGCTTCGACACGGCATGGCTGGCGCTGCCCGATCAACCGGTGTGGCTCGCCATCGCCGCCAGCGAATCGGCAACGCTCAACGACGCCATCCGCCATGCAGCAAACGCCCGCCGGCTGCTCACCCACGATGCGGCGCCTGCCGCGTCCGCAACGGCTCCTGTGCGCCCCCCCGCGCCGCGCAGCGCAATCGGCACGCTGGCACCTGGCAGCGTCAGCCTGGTCGGCGCCGGCCCCGGCGATCCCGGCCTGCTCACCCGGCACGCGCTGCGTGCGCTGCGTCAGGCCGAGGTGGTGCTGCACGACCGCCTGGTCAGCCCGCAGATCCTGCGCCTGGCACGGCCTGGCGCGCGTCTCATCGCAGTGGGCAAATCGGCGCAAGGCCACAGCACCCGGCAGGAACAGATCCACGCGCTGATGCTGGAACATGCCCGCGCCGGCCACCGCGTGGTGCGATTGAAGGGCGGCGATTCGTTCGTGTTCGGTCGTGGCGGCGAAGAGCTGGAATTCCTGCGCGCGCACGGCATCGGCTTCCAGGTGATTCCCGGCATCACCGCCGCCGTCGCCTGCGCCGCCTATGCCGGCATCCCGCTCACCCATCGCGACCACGCGCAATCGCTGCGACTGATCACTGCCCACTGCAAGGATTCACTGGACACGCTGGACTGGCACGCGCTCGGCCAGGAACGCCAGACGCTGGCCTTCTACATGGGCGTGGCCGGTCTGGATGCCATCCAGCAGCGGCTGCTGCAGGCCGGGCGCGCCGCGTCCACCCCGTTCGCGCTGGTGGAAAACGGCTCACGCCCGCAGCAACGCGTGATCACCGGCACGCTCGCCAGCCTGGCCACTATCGCCCGGCAGCACGCCGTCGCCGCACCGGCATTGCTGATCCTGGGCGAAGTGGCGGCGCTGGCGCAGACGCTGCATTGGTTCGGCAACGCGCCGCTGAGCGCCCCACTACTGCCGCACTCACCTCTCGCAACGCCCGACACGCCCACACTCGCCCACGCAGCCTGATCCCGACGGAGACTCCATGGCCCTGTACGACAACATTCTCGACACCATCGGCCATACCCCGGTGGTCAAACTCCAACGCCTCGCCCCGGACAACGTGCGCTTGTACGTCAAGGTGGAATCGTTCAATCCCGGCGGCTCTGTCAAGGACCGGCTGGCGCTGGCAATCATCCTCGACGCCGAACAGCGCGGCCTGCTCAAACCTGGCGACACCATTGTCGAAGCCACCTCCGGCAACACCGGCGTGGCCTTGGCCATGGTGGCCGCAGCGCGCGGCTACAAGTTCGTCGCCACCATGGTGGAAACCTTCTCCATCGAGCGCCGCAAGCTGATGCGTGCCTATGGCGCCAAGGTCATCCTGACCCCGGCTGCCGAGCGCGGCAGCGGCATGGTGCGCAAGGCCAAGGAACTGGCCGAACAGCACGGCTGGTTTCTGGCCAGCCAGTTCGCCAATCCGGCCAACACGGCTTACCACCGCAACACCACCGCCGCCGAGATCCTGCGCGATTTCGCCGGCCACCGGCTGGACCACTTCGTCACCGGCTGGGGGACCGGCGGCACGCTGACCGGCGTGGGCGAAATACTGCGCGTTGCGCGCCCGGAAGTGCGCATCACCGCCTCAGAGCCGGCGGGCGCCGCCTTGCTGCAGGGCCAGGACTGGAAGCCGCACAAGATTCAGGGCTGGACCCCCGACTTCGTGCCCGAGGTGCTCAACCGCGATGTCGCCCATGAAGTACTGAGCGTGGAAGACACCGACGCCATCACCGTCGCGCGGCGCCTGGCTGCCGAAGAAGGCATCTTCACCGGCATTTCCGGCGGTGCCACCGTCGCCACCGCGCTGCAGGTGGCAGAAGGCGCGACGCCCGGCGCTGTGATCCTGGCGATGCTGCCCGACACTGGCGAACGCTACTTCTCCACGCCCCTGTTTGCCGACGTCAACGAAGGCTCCGACGACGATTGGCTGGCCGGGCTGCCCTGACGCATCGCGGTGGATGCCGAGGGATGAAGCCGCGCGATGCGCGGTTTTTTTTCGACCGAGATGCGCAGGGCCTGTGCGCCCGACGCGATGCATCGTGGCGGGCAATCGGCGGCCTTGGATCCGAGACCGTTCCGGCTATCGGCTATCGGCTTCGCAGCATGACCGAGGCACGCGCGACAGCGCAGGTGCGGAGCAAAACCGCGCGCAAGTCCCCCCTGCTTTTGGGGCTCCAGAACGCCTGCACTCCCGCCGATGTCAAGGAAACGTTAGGATAACGGCCGCAATGTAGGGAGAGATGTGTGAGCAACCGGCCGTATGGACACAGCGACACCCCTGCCTCGCGGGCGCCGTGGCTGGTGAAGATGACCTCCCCGGTCCATTTTGCGCTGGCCTTGGGTCTGGGCGCGTGGTTGCAGGATGCGCTGGAGCTGCCTCTGCCCGCTCCCATGCCGCTTGCATGGATCGAACTGGCTGGCGGCGGCATCGCCTGTCTCGGCCTGGCGCTGGCGGTGAGCTGCTTCGTTCTGTTTGCGCATCGGCGTACCACCATCATGCCGAGTGGCCATCCCTCGCGTCTGGTGCTGGATGGTCCGTATTGCTTCACCCGCAACCCGATGTACCTTGCGCTGGTGCTCAGCTACGTTGGCCTCTGCCTGCAGCTTGGGCTGCTGTGGGCCGTCGCGCTGGTGCCGCTGCCATGGCTCGCACTGCAGCTCTATGTCATTCCGTTTGAAGAGGCGCGTCTGCGGGCCGAATTCGGCCGTCATTACAGCGACTATTACGCGCGCGTGCGCCGCTGGTTGTAACGCACGACACGCACAAGATGTGCGCGGCAATTGATGCAGCCGATCGCTCCGAAGAGGCGCTGGATGGCGTCGAACGGCGCAAATTCCACCCCGTGCGACAGTCGCAGCGGATGAAATGAATGGCCGCTAGCGTGAGGGTTCCGAAGCGTGCTCCCCATCACGCACCCATCATGCAATTCGCATAATTATCTTGCCATGAGAATCGAAGTCTGGCAAGGCGACATCACCGAACTCGACGTCGATGTCATCGTCAACGCCGCCAACGAATCACTCCTGGGCGGGGGCGGCGTCGATGGCGCCATCCACCGTGCCGCTGGCCCACGTCTGCTCGACGCCTGCAAGGCATTGCCGCACGTGCGGCCGGGCGTGCGTTGCCCCACCGGCGAAATCCGCATCACCGACGGTTTCAATCTGAAGGCACGCCATGTGTTCCATACCGTCGGCCCGGTGTGGCGCGACGGCAAGCACAACGAACCGGAACAGCTGGCCAACTGCTATTGGCAGTCGCTGAAGCTGGCCGAGCAGATGTTGCTGCACTCGATTGCGTTCCCGGCGATCAGCTGCGGCATTTACGGCTATCCGCTGCATCAGGCAGCCCGTATTGCCGTGACCGAAACACGCGATTGGCAGCGCTCGCACAAAGTGCCCAAGCACATCGTGTTGGTAGCTTACAACGAGGCAACCTACAAGGCCTATCAGCAGGCGTTGGCGACGCAGGAAACTGCCGCGGCCTGACCCTTGCTGGGCGTCGGTGCGATGTCGCATCGACCGATTGAATTGAAGCGAATCGTGTTGAAGCAAAGGGCGCCGCAAGGCGCCCTTTGCATTCGCGTTGCATCCTGCTCAACGCATAGATGCCACACGCAAAAACGCCGGCATCGCTGCCGGCGTTTTCGTTTTCAGCGATGCAACGGCCTTGCAGCCGTCATCAATCGATCAACCCTTCCACTTACCCAGCGCGGCCAGGCCATTTTCCTTGGCGCGCTCGTAAATGACCTGCTGCGCCTTGGCGAAGTTGACGGTCATGTCCTTGGCCCACAGCTTCAGTGCAGCCTGCTGCATGGCACGCCCGTAGGAGAAGCTCAGCGGCCACGGCAGAGTGCCGAGCTGGTGCATTTCATTGAGATGCGCAGTGGACTGCTCGTCGGTCTGGCCGCCGGACAGGAACACGATACCCGGCAGGATCGCCGGCACGGTCGACTTCAGGCACATTACCGTGGACTCGGCCACCTCTTCGATGCTGGCCTGCTCTTCGCAGCTCTTGCCGGAGATGACCATCGATGCCTTCAGGATGGTGCCTTCGAGCACGACGTTCTGCTCATACAGTGCGCCGAACAGCGAGCGCAGCGTCGCTTCGGTGACTTCGTAGCAGGTTTCGATGTCGTGGCTGCCGTCCATGATCACTTCCGGCTCGACCATCGGCACCAGGCCCTGCTCCTGGCACAACGCGGCATAACGCGCCAGCGCATGCGAGTTGGCCTCGATGCAGGTGCCGGACGGGATGTCTTCGCCGATGGTGATCACCGCACGCCACTTGGCGAAGCGCGCGCCCAGCGTGTAGTACTCCTCCAGACGTGCACGCAGGCCGTCCAGGCCTTCGGTGACCAGCTCGCCCGGCATGCCGGCCAGCGGCTGCGCGCCCTTGTCGACCTTGATGCCCGGAATGATGCCGTGGGCGGTCATGTACTCGGCGAACGGCACGCCATCCTTGGTCTTCTGGCGGATGGTCTCGTCGAACAAGATGGCGCCGGAGATGTAGTCGCTCAGCTTGGGCGTGGTCAGCAACAGTTCGCGGTAGGCGCGACGGTTTTCTTCGATGTTCTCGATGCCGACGCTGGCAAAACGCTTGGCGATCGTGCTGGTCGATTCGTCGATGGCGATGATGCCCTTACCCGGGGCGACCATGGCCTGGGCGGTTTCGGCAAGCTGTTCGATGCTCATGTAGTTCCTGTGGCAGCTGCGGGGAGAACGAAAGTATAGCGACGAAACTCGTCGACATTCCTTCACGGAATGTCTGCAACCGATTACACGTGATACGCGTGACAGGATGTCTGGTGCTGCTCGCATCGCGGGAATCGGGAATCGGGAATCGGCAGAGCTGAGCATGGCGCGTGGCTGGTTGCCTGCAGCACAGTGAGAAGTGGCTGTGACGACGTGCGACGGCGCGGTTGCACAGAGCCATGCGTGAGTTGGTTCGAATTCGTGTGTGTTGGGCGCTCTTGCCACTTCGCCGCTTCGCCGTCTGCGTAGCACTGCGCATGTGGCATGTGGCATGCGACACATCGCGAACAGGCCTCAGCTTGTGCCACACATAGCGCGCCATCTCGATGCCATTGCGGCAGTAAGTTGGCGATGTTGCGTGGCTGGGCATTCGCCGGATCCGGCCGCTGACCAACAATCCGGCCACGGGTAGAGCACTCGCCCCGCCCCCGGCATCGCCACACAGCACAACGGCGACCCTGGGGTCGCCGCTGCGTGTCACGTCTTCCGGCTCGGCTGTGCGCCGGAGGGGGTCAACGGACGTTACAGCTCGCCCAGACCGGTAGCGCGGCCGTCGTCGCCCACTTCCAGCAAACGCAGCGTGTTGGTGGCGCCGTGCGTTTCCATGTGCTCGCCGCTGGTAAACACCACGCGGTCGCCCGGGCCCATGCGCTCGTTCTCCACCAACAGACGGATCGCCGCACGTGCGGCTTCGCGCGGGGTCAGGCCGCGGCTGTCGAAGTTGATCGGGAACACGCCACGCATCATCGCCATCTGGCGACGCGCGCCATCGTGACGGGTGAACGCATAGATCGGCATGTTGGAGCGGAAGCGCGACAGAAAGCGCGGGGTACCGCCGGATTCGGTCAACGCCACCACGCCGCCCAGACCGATGTGCTCGGACAGGAACATGGTCGCCATCGCGATGGCCTGGTCGGCGCGCTGCAGATTACGCTGCGCCGCTTCGAAGTCGGTATCGAATTCGAACTGGTGCTCGGCACCCAGGCAGATACGCGCCATCGCTTCCACCGCACGCACCGGATAGGCACCGGCGGCGGTTTCGGCCGAGAGCATCACCGCATCGGTGCCGTCGATGACCGCATTGGCCACGTCCAGCACTTCGGCGCGGGTCGGGATCGGGCTCTCGACCATCGACTGCAGCATCTGCGTGGCGGTGATCACCACTTTGTTCTGCGCCAACGATTCGCGAATGATCTTCTTCTGCAGCCCGGGCAATTCGGCATCGCCGATTTCAACGCCCAGGTCGCCACGCGCCACCATCACCACATCGGAGGCTTCGACGATCTCGACCAGGTTTTCGATCGCTTCGGTGCGCTCGATCTTCGACACCAGCTGCGCGTCGCAGCCGTGCTGCTTGGCGATCTGACGGGCGTCTTGCATGTCCTGCGCATTGCGACAGAACGACACGGCGATGAAATCCACGCCGATCTTGGCGACGATACCGATCAGCTCTTTGTCGCGCTCGGTCAACGCGCCGAGCGACAAGCCGCCGCCCTGCTTGTTGAGGCCCTTGCGGTCGGACAACACGCCATCGTTGAGCACGGTGGTAACGATGCGCGCGCCCTGCACGTCGGTGACCTGCAGTTGCATCAGGCCATCGTCGAGCAGCAGCACGTCGCCAGCAGTCACGTCCTGCGGCAGGCCCAGGTAGCTGACGCCGACCTGGTGCTGGTCGCCGGCCGGCGCATTGGCATCGGCCACCAGGTCGAAGCGATCGCCCATGGTCAGCTTGATCTTGCCTTCGGCAAAACGCTCGATGCGGATCTTCGGACCCGGCAAGTCGGCAAGGATGCCGACTTCGGCGCCGACGCGGGCCGCAGCGGCACGCACTTCGGCAGCACGCTTGGCCTGCCCGGACGGGTCGCCGTGGCTGAAGTTGAGGCGCACCACGTTGACGCCCGCCTTGAACAACGTATCCAGCACACCGGGCGCATCCGTTGACGGTCCGAGGGTGGCGAGAATTTTGGTACGGCGTTGACGTTCTTTCATGATGGCCTCCCTATAAAAACCGCGAAAATTAACACACACGTCACGCACCAAGGATGGCATTGCGGCATAGCCATCCTCCGATTCCGGCATGTCTTACAGACAGTGCGGGACAGTACGTACGCCTACGCCCGCGCTGCCATACGCAATGCGGGCGGTCGCCACCCTAACCCGGCAGCGATGAAGAGTGTTCAGCGCGATGCGAACCGCGGCTGCAGGCGTCGACCAAGCCAACGCAACGGCCGACGCGCACTGTTCATCACTGAAGCAACGCCACCAGGTCAGCCGGGGTGCGTGCCAGTGCACCGGCACCGGCGGCACGCAACTCAGCCTCGTCGCCGAAGCCCCATAACACGCCGATGCTATGGATGCCGTGGTGATTGGCGCCATCAATATCCATGCGCCGGTCGCCGATCATCACGCAGCCAGTTTTCTCGATCTGCAAACGGCGCAGCGCTTCGGCAATGAGGTCCGGCTTGAAGCGACGTTCGCCGTCTTCGCTGGCACCGATCACCTCCTCGAAGCAAGCGCCAAATGGCAGATGCTCGACGATGCGCCGCGCATAGCGCTCATTCTTCGAGGTCACCACCGCCAGACGATGACCGGCGCGCTGCAGGCTGGCGACCACCTCGCCAATGCCGTCGAACACGCTGAGCTCGGTCCAGCCCACCGCGTCGTAGCGCGCGCGGTAGAGCCCGAGCGCACGCTGCCCCCGCCCTGGATCGTTTGCAAAACACTCGGCGAAGCTGTCGCGCAACGGCGGGCCGATCCACGCGCGCAAGGTCTGCGCAGATGGACGCGGCTGCCCGAGTTCGTCGAAGGCATACACGATGCTGGCGACGATGCCGGGCTCCGAATCGACCAGCGTGCCGTCCAGATCGAAAAACAGCGTGGCTGCACTCACTGACCGCGGGCCTGCAGTGCGGCCACAGCCGGCAAGGTCTTGCCTTCCAGAAACTCCAGGAATGCACCGCCGCCAGTGGAAATGTAGGTGACGTCCTTGGCGATGTCGTACTTGTCCACTGCGGCCAAGGTGTCGCCACCACCGGCAATCGAAAACGCCTTGGAGCTGGCGATCGCGCGCGCCAAGGTTTCGGTGCCGTGGCTGAAGGACTCGAATTCGAACACGCCGACCGGCCCGTTCCACACCACCGTGCCGGCGCTGGCGATCAGCTCGGCATAGCGCTGCGCGGTTTGCGGGCCGATATCCAGGATCAGATCGTCGGCATCGACCGCATCCAACGCCTTCACGCTGGCCTCGGCGTCGGGCAGGAACTGCTTGGCAACGACCACATCGGTGGGCAGCGGAATTTCTGCGCCACGCGTCTTGGCGTCGGCCACGATCTGGTTGGCGGTCGGGATCAAGTCCGGCTCGTTCAACGACTTGCCCACGTGGTGTCCGGCTGCAGCGATGAAGGTATTGGCGATGCCGCCGCCAACGATCAGCTGGTCGACCTTGTTGACCAGGTTGGACAGCAGCTCCAGCTTGGTGGAGACCTTGCTGCCGGCCACGATCGCCAGCAGCGGCTTGGCCGGGTTGTCCAGCGCCTTGGCCAGTGCGTCGAGTTCGGCCATCAACAGCGGGCCGCCTGCTGCGACCGGCGCGAAGCGGATCACGCCATGCGTGGAGGCCTGCGCGCGGTGCGCGGTGCCGAAGGCATCCATCACGAACACGTCGCACAACGCGGCGTACTTGCGCGCCAGCGTCTGGTCGTCCTTGCCCTCGCCGACATTCATGCGGCAATTTTCCAGCAGCACCACCTGGCCCGGTGCGACCTCCACGCCGTCGACCCAGTCGCGGACCAGCGGCACGTCCACGCCCAGCAACGCAGCCAGACGCGTGGCCACCGGCGCCAGCGAATCTTCTTCGGTCCAGCTGCCTTCCTTGGGGCGACCCAGGTGCGAGGTGACCATGACGGCCGCGCCCTTTTCCAACGCCAGCTTGATGGTGGGCACCGAGGCGGTGATGCGCTGCTCGGAGGTGATCTGGCCGTTGTCGATCGGCACGTTGAGATCCTGGCGGATCAGCACGCGCTTGCCGGAGAGATCGAGGTCGGTCATGCGGACAATGGACATGGGCTCAGCTCGTTCGGTCTAGGGAGGGGGATGGGGAATTGGTCATGCAGAAGACGCAGCATGCGTGCCGTGGCAAGCGTCTGAGCGCTGCGCCGTAACGGCCAATGGTTGCGATGGCAGCTGGCGGTGGTCAGCCATTGTGATGTCGTTGCGCGGTGACGCGGGTCGGGTAGTTCGCGGATGGCTCACCACGCGTGACGCCGCCAATCCGGTTGGCAACGCGGGGGACGCTTGGTCGAACACGACGGGCAATACGGCTGCCTGGGTCACGAGGGACGTCTATTGTCCGACCTTCGCGCCGCAGCGGCAAACCGCCGCGCGACGCGGGTGCGCTTAGCCGTTGCGATTGGCCGATGCACTGCGCAGCAGACTCACCGCGAAACCACTGACCAGCAAGGCACCACCGACCAACAGGCCCCACAGCAGCCAACGTTTCCAGTCACGCGGCGTGGCGGCCGGTCGCAGCGCGGCCTCGCCCGCCAGCGGCTGTGCCTGCGCAGCGACGTTGGCCTGCGCCGGTTGCCACTGCGCGCCGCGTTCGCGCCGCAGTGCCTGCAGCATCGAGGCCAGCGGTGCGTCGCCGCGGTGCGCACGCGCACTGCCGGCGACCAGCGCATACGGCGGCTGGCCCTGAGCGAGAAACATAAGCCGCTCGGGCTGATACCCCACGCGCAAGCTCGGCACCGCAGTGCTGCGCCCTTGCGCAGCGACCAGCCGCCATTGGCGATCGCGCACTGGGGCAGACAGAAGTTGCGGCGGCGACGCGGCGGCCGCCCCCTTGCCCAGCCGATACGCCAACCAGGGGCCGGCACGCTGTACCCATGGCGCATCATCGGCATCACGACTTGCCACGATCCACTCGACGGCCTCGGCCTGACTGCCACCGACATCGAGCCGAGTGATCGGAAAGCGTCCCGGCAGGGCATACACCACCGCTGCATCTTTCGCGGTGCCTGGCAATTCAAGCCACTGCAGCGGTGCGGGCGCGGTGATGCCCTCCAGCTCCGCCTCGACCACGCGCAACGCCGGCAACTGGCCCGACACCGGCACCAGGCGCAGATAACGCGCGCCCTCATCGAGTGCGATCCGGCGCTGCTGCAATCGCCGCGTCTGATTGTCCAGCGCCATCACCGTAGCGTCTGAAGCAAGCACGCGCCAGTCGCGCAGATCGTCGCTGCCTTCCACGCGCAACTGAGCCTGCACCGGCATGTCGCCGTCCCAATCCAGCAGCAGGGCACGCGGGCGATCGCGCAATGCGCTGGCATCGATCAACCAGCTCCCACCGTTGCCTGCAGCGGCGGCAGCCCCGGTCACAACGCGGCCTTCGAGACGACGTACCGCACCGCTGGCATCGCGCTCGGCGATCAGTTGCAGATCGCCATTGGCCGGCGCCGCACCGGCCGGCACCGCAAAGAGGGGGAGGCGCTGCCGGCGCGCCGCAGCCGCCGATGCTGCATCCGCGGGCAACCAGGCGGCGGGCAGCTCTTCGCCACGCGCATCGATCACCGTGACATCGCGCAGCGCCGCGTCGTGCGCGGAGCGATACACCGCCGCGTTCAAGGTCAACTGATAGATGCCGGCATCCGAGCCAGTTACCTGCAGCGGCCACTGCTGGCGGTAGTCCTGCCGCACATCAGCGGCATGCGCCAGCATCGGCACCATCACCAGTAGCGCCCATCGCATCGATTTCATGCCTGCTCCTTTTCGACGCCGTCGTCTTCGACAGCAGTCGCTTCTGTCGCCAGCGGACGCGGCGGTGCCGGCGCCAGGTAACCCACTACGGTGCACAACAGACCATAGGCCATGAACGAGCCGATGCCGAGCAAGTTGCCCAGATGCTGGCGGTCGACCAACACCAGCTTCGCCAGCACCAGACCCATGAGCAACGCGCCGCCCAGCCACAACCCACGCTGCCCGCGACGCGAGCCGATCACCCAGCCCAGCACGCCCAGCACGCTCCACACGATGGTGAGGCTGGTCTGCGACAAGGTGGCGCCGATCAACGCAGAATCCCACGGCACGCCGCCCCAGTGATGCACGCTGTGGAAGGTGCTGCCGGTGATCAATGCCCAGCCGAGCACACCAAGCGCGGTCACGCGCCAACGCTGCAGCAATGCCGGCGCCGGTACCGACCAGGCCCAGCGCGCGAGCAAGGCCAGCACCGCCAGTTGCGCCAGCTCGGCCGGATTCAGCAGCGGCAACCACGGCAACGGTGCCGCGCTCACCGGGTCCAGCAACACCAATAGCCAGCCGATGCCCAGCACCGCGAACACGCAACTCAGCAACGCGTTGCGTGCAGGATCGAAGCTGGCGCCCTGCGGCCATGCCAGCCAGGGCCAACGCAATAATCCCAGGCTCGCCACGACCAGCCAAGGCGCCGCCAGCAAGGCACAACGCCAGCCATTCGCCAGCAAGAACGCATCGGCCCACCAGGCTGCACCCAACGCCACCACCAATGGCCACAGCAGCCACCAGATGAACTGCGCCGCCATCGCGCCAGCGCCTTGCTGCGTACGCAGGCACCACAGCGCTCGTGCGCCCGCCACCGCAAACACACCCCACGCCAGCGCGCCCCAATGCGCGAACGGCTGGGTATGCGCTTGGCCCTGCCACAGTGCCAATGGCGCTGCCAGCACCAGACCCGACATCACCGTCCACACCAACGCCGTTGCGGGACGCCGGCGATGCACTTCTGCAGCCAGCCACAGGCTGAGTGCGACAAAGCCCAGCAGCAGATCTGGTTCGCTGCACAGATCGGCAAAGCGCAGGATCTCGTGCACACCGCAGAACGTCGACCAGCCCAGCCCCCACAGATACGCCACCAGCGCACACCGTGGATGCCCTGCATCGCGCAGGAACCAGGCGCTCACCCAGCCAGAAAGCGCGATCAGCAACGTGCTCATGCAGGTCGCGTTGGCCACCGCTACCGCGTCGTAGCGCCAGGCATCCACACCGAAGGCGACACCTACCGCCGCGAGCAACTGCAGCGCCACGCCGCTGATCTGAGGGATCCGCCGTTGCTGGCGTAAGCCCAGCCACAACAGGCCGACGCCTTCCAGCGCGAACACGCTCGCAGTGGCACGTGCCGACAATGCCAGCGGAATCGCCAGGGTGGCGAAGCCGACCGCCAGCATCGCGTGCGCCTGGCCCAGCAAGCGCGTGGGAGCCCGGCGCAACAACCAGCTTGCCAGGCCTGCATACACCGCGGCCACCACCACCGCGCACAACGCGAGCGGCAGCTGATCGCCCTCAAGCAGGCCTGCCTGCAACGCGAAGGCCACCAGCGGTGTCCCGAACAACAGGCTGCCATCGATGACCTTGCCTGCACTGCCGTCGCCGCGGCGCGCATGCAATACCGGGATCGCCACGTACATGGCGAAGAACAGCAACAGGAACGGCTCGGTGGTGGCGAATTTTGCCGGGGTGTATTGCAGCGCACCCCACACAATGCCGATGCCGAAAGTGAACGCAAACCCCAGCAGGTTCAGCACGCGCCACGGACGCAGCCACGCAATCGCCACGATGCCAGCGTTGAGTATCGCGTAATAGGTAAACAGCCCGACATGATTCCCGCTGCCGGTGGACAACCCGATCGGCGCAAGGAAGCCGGCCAGCACGCCCAGCACCGCCAGCGTGCGCGAATCCTGCAACACGGCCAACACGCACATGCCCGCGATCAGCACCACGCTGATGCCCAGCGCAGGTCCAGCATCCAGCAACGCGTACAACTTGAAGGCCGCGAACACCGTCAACAGCAAGCCGCCAATGGCGCCGCCCTGCAATGCCAACGCAAAGCCCGGTCGCTGCTCGCGTTGCTTCCAACCAAACACCAGACCGACCAATGCGAGAACGCTGATGCCGGCCAAGCGCAGCTCGATCGGCATCCGCATCCAGCCCTGGTCGCTGGCGTACTTCAGCAGCGATGCCACCCCTGCCAACAGGACCAGCATGCCGACCTTGACCGGTACATTGCCTTCGGTGAACCAACGCTTCAATGCGCTGGCTGCACGCACGATGACGCAGGGCTCGGACGGAATCTGAGGTCGTTGAGGTGGCTGCGGCTGTGTAGGTTGCGGTTGCGCTGGTTGCGGTTGCGCTGGTTGCGGTTGCGCCGGCTGAGAGTGCTGGCCGGGAACTTCCGACATCGCGGTTCCATCGCGCGCTATCGCAGTTGCAGGGGTCTGCGCAGGCAACGGTGGCGGCACCACGGACACATCGACCGCGTTCTGCTCCGCAGCAGCAGCCACCTGCCAGCTTTCGCCACGTTGAGCTGCGCCAGATGTGCCGGACACTGGCACATTGCCGTCCGCACGGGAAACTAGCCCGGCGTCGAGATCGGACACCACCTCGGGCCGCTCCCACGTCCTGCCCTGCGCGTACGCTGGCGCATCCGCGCGCTCCGCAGTGCCGGCCTGCCACTGGGCAAGCCGTTGCTCCAGCGAGGACACCCGCCGCCGCAACCGGGCAATCCACACCAGCGCCACCACTACACCCACAGGCACGGCAATCAGTACCAGGGCCGCCAACACGATTATCGTTTCCAACGCACCAACCCCGAGCCGGCGTCCAGCCGAATGCGCGAACCATACAGCTTCAGGCCACGACTGGGCAGCCGACCTCTCGATCAGACGGTTGGTTGAAGAGTCGACACGCAGCAGCCGCACGCGTGATTCCGAGCGCCCTAGCGTGGCGTTCCGTTGATAACTTTGCAAACCCGTTCGATCTTGGCGAGGATCGAGTCAGCGGTCGCAGTCGATTTGAACGGTCGCGGGTTTTGATTGTAGTGCTCCACGAAGGCGTTGATCTTGCGCTTTAGATCGGCCACCGAGTCGAAGGAGCCGCGCCTGATCGTCCGTTGGGTGATCAGGCCAAACCAGCGTTCGACCTGCTTGTGGGTGGCGTCGTTGTCGCAGATCAGATGCACGTCCAGATCCTGCGGCACCTGCGCGTCTACATGTCGCAGGAATGAGAGAAACTCCTGATGTCGGTGCAGGGGTTTGCACTGGGTGATGACGCTGCCGTTGGCGACGTCCAGCGCGGCAAAAAGGGGCGTTGTGCCATGGCGCACGTCGT
>NZ_JBBYGR010000071.1:0-45263 GCF_038405005.1 Xanthomonas sp. JL1
GATAGATCCATGCGTGACTGGCCAAGCCGGTGCGACCGGCGATCTGTTCGGGACTGACGTCCTCCCTCAGCAGGACCTCGCTCTGGCCGATACGCTCGGCGTCGATGCGTGGACGCCGGCTGGCCTGCGTGCGCCGATGGGCGCTGATGCGCTGCGCGTGATCGGGCTGGTACCGCGCAGCGTGCTGATTGCGGCGCAGCTCACGACTGATCGTGCTGGGCGCACGCGCCAATACATCGGCGATGGCGCGCATCGACATCCCGGTTTCATATAACGCATGTAGGCGGTATCATTCCGATAGGTCAAGGCGGCTGGATGACATGGGCAACTCCACTTGGCGGTGAAATGCTCAGGTCAGGTCGCCTGGACCACGTCACAAACGTTGGTGTTGCGATCCAGAGTTGAAGCCGCCCGATCAACACAGCAACACCGACGCCGCGTGCGTGCGTGCGCGTCGCAGGATCATCGCATCACGCACACGCTGGTATCTCGCTGCCGCTCGCTGATCTGGCACGTCTGCCGCATTCCACCGGACCAACACCCATGCAGTCCCATCGCTTTGTTCCAACCGTCACGCCACTGACCCTCGCCCTGCTCGGTCTGGCTACGTTCCACGCCAGCGCTGCACGACCGCACGGGCAGTACGTACCTGATACCGCGCACAGCATTTCCACAAGCTGGGGGGTGGTCCAGCAGCCCACATTACCGACCCAGGTATGCGCCACGCTCAAGGCCGCGCTGATGCCGGTGGGCGGCTCGCTCGATACGCTTGACCAGAATCCGGCACACTCCAAACGCGACACCGCGCGCTTGCAGGCGGCCATCGACCATTGCCCTGCCGGCAGCGCAGTGCACCTTGTCCCCGGCGATGCCGGCGAATCCGGGTTGCTGACCGGGCCGCTGACCATTAAAAGCGGTGTCACGCTATGGATCGACGGCGGCGTCACCTTGTTCGGCTCGCGCAATCCGCTGGATTACGACAACGGCCTGGGCACCTGCGGCACTGCGACCAGCGACAAGACGAAGTCATGCAAGCCGCTCATCCACGTCGCCGATACCGCAAAAAGCGCGATCGTTGGTGCGGGCAAGATCGATGGACGCGGCGGCAGCACGCTGACTGCCGGGCCAAACGCCGGCACCGCCAGTTGGTGGGATCTGGCCTATCTCAACGTCACTAAAGGCCTGAGCCAACACGTCCCGCGGCTGCTGCAGATCGACGACAGCACTGACTTCACGTTGTACGACATCACTCTGGAAAACTCGGCGAATTTCCATGTGACCACCGATAACGTGGTTGGCCTGACGGCGTGGGGCATCAAAATTCTTGCGCCCAGCCTGGTCTACTCGCGGCCCGGCTACCACTGCCCGGCCGGCAGCACGCCTGATGTCAATCCGCACGCCACCTGCTTCACCCCGAAAACCGCCAAGAATACCGATGGTTTCGATCCGGGCCAGTCGAAGAATGTACTGCTGACGTATTCGTACATCGCTACCGGCGATGACGGTGTTGCGATCAAGGCACATGCCAGTAGCAAGCGCAGCATCGCATCGGAAAACATGCTGTTCACCTACAACCAGTTCTATTACACACATGGTTTTTCATTGGGCAGCGAAACCGACTCGGGCATGCGCCATATCGCCGTGCGCGGGCTGAGCATCGATGGCTTCAATAGCAACGATGTACACGACGACCCGTATTCTTCCAACGGGCTGCGGATCAAATCCGATGGCACGCGCGGCGGCCAGGTCTACGACATCAGTTTTGAAAACATCTGCATGCGCGGTGTGGCAAGGCCGCTGGTGTTCGATGCGAACTACGCCAATGCAGCAGTGCGCAGCAAACTGCCGAGTTTCAGCGGCATCACGCTGACCAATGTGCACTCGCTGGGTTCCAAGGCATTCGGCGGCGGCGAGCTGAGCTTCTACGGCTACCGCGATGCGAAGACCACCTTGCCGATCAGCATTTCGCTGGACAACGTGGTGCTGGAAGGTGGAAAGGTCTCGTTCGCAAAGCCGCATTTCGGCGGGCCTGCGAGCAACCCGGGCACGACGCATTTCACGTTTAAAGGCGGTCCAGTGAGCTTTTTCGATCAGCTGACCGAATCAGCGTCCAACGATGTGCAGCTGCAAGGGAAGCCTGGCCCTGGCGTGCCGTTGCAATGCAACGACGCCTTCATCGCCTACCACTCGGTGCTGCCGGATTCGCCGATCTGAGCACAGCTGATTGAGACACCGCGCTTGCCACACGGCAAGCGCGGATGCCGAGCGCGGTCAGCGTACTTGCTGCGCCTAAAGCGCCTAAAAACACGACTGCGCAGCCGCCAGGCGGGCGCGATCGGCGCTCGGAATCGGCATACGCCATTCATACACTGCGGTTCCGACCGCGCCGTCTACACCCGCTTGACGACCAACACGTTTCGTTAGCCGCGGTTAGTCCGTACCGCTGGCCGCACGCCAGCTATGCCACACCTGCTGCAGCGGCGGCGGATAGGCTGTCCTGCCGCTCAGCGCGCGCTGCAGACGCAGCCGCGCCAGGCGCGACCACACCCGATGCGGTCGCGCCAACGCGACCTTGCGCGGCCAGGCCTGCAGCAACTGTATGCGCCATGCGGCCGTGGCCACGCCGCCCGGCGCGGCGCTATCGCCGGCCACGCGTTGACGTGCATCCAGCCACTGCACCGCTACCGCAGCGCCATCGCCCGGCTGCGTGCGCGCAAACAGCACCGCTTCTACCGCAACCACGGCCTCTGCAAATGCATGCAATGTGCCCAGTGCCTGCTGCAGTGATTGCGGTTGCACGCGGGCGGTCTGCATCGCCGGCAAGGTGTCAGCCAATGCTGCCCACGGCGCACGCACCGGTTCCAGTACGCGGCCCAGCGGATGCCGCGAGCGCTGGTTCGACCAGTCGCGCAGTTCCTGCTGCCACCATGCCAGCTTGGCATCGGCCGGCAACGGGTCGCCGGCGATGTTCATGATGTCTTCCCATTCCTGCAACAGCGCAAACCAGGCGGCTGCCAGCGGGCGTTGCAGTTGCGGGATAAAAGGCTCGGCAACCGACCATTCCGGCCAGCGTGTGCGCCATTTGTCGAGAAAACTATCGAGAGCGCTGGATTGGCTCATGGCGGGTCCAGAAAAAAACGAAGAAAGATCAGGTTTGCGGCCACGTTGCGGGATTCCACAGCGCCTGCGGCTGTTCGACCAGCACGTCGGCCTGCCAGCGCAATGGGTCGTCGTCGTCCAGGCGGTAGCCCCACAACACCGCGACCGACGGCATCGCCGCCGCCCGTGCAGCCAGAATGTCGCGCGCATCGTCGCCGACATACACGCATTGCGCGGGCGCAACGCCGATACGTTCGGCGGCCGCCAGCAGCGGCAATGGATGCGGCTTGCGCTCGGCCAGCGTGTCGCCGCCGATCAGCACCGCGCAGCGCTGTTCCCAGCCCAACTGCGGCAGGATCAGCCGCGCCAGATATTCCGGCTTGTTGGTCACGATGCCCCAGACGCAACCGGCATTCTCCAGTCGCACCATTAGTTCTTCGACACCGTCGAACAGCTGCGACTGCGTGCCGATCACGTCTTCATAGCGCTGCAAGAATTCCGGCACCAGTGCAACGCACGCCTCGGCATCGAGCTCGGCAAAGGCCACACCGAGCATCGCACGCGCACCTTTGGAGACCACTGGACGCAACGAGGCCAACGCAATCGGCGCACGGCCACGCGCGTCCAGCATCGCGTTGACCGTGGCCAGCATATCCGGCGCACTGTCCAGCAAGGTGCCATCCAGATCGAATAGCACCACCCGCGGAAAATCCGCAGCAGCCACATCTGTAGTCAATTGCGTATCGCCCGGCACGCCACCGGGACCATCAAGACCCCAACCAACGGCCGTTGCGAATCCCAAATCCCGACTTTCGAATCCCGGCCCATCACGGCTTCACCGCATACGCCAGATAATTCACCTCGGTCCGCGAGGACAGACGCGCGCGGTTACGCCACGGCTCGTAGAGCATGCCGCTGACGTCTTCAAGCTGCAGTTCGGCATTGCGCAACCACGCCGCAAGCTCGGCCGGCTTGATGAAATCCTTGTAATGATGCGTGCCCCTGGGCAGCAGGCGCGCGATGTATTCGGCACCGACCACGGCCAGCGCGAACGCAGCCGGGGTGCGATTGAGCGTGGACAGGAACAGCTTGCCGCCCGGCTTGAGCAGGCGGGCGCAGGCGCGGATGATCGCGGTCGGATCCGGCACGTGCTCGAGCATTTCCATGCAGGTCACCGCATCGAAACTGCCCGTCTGCTCGGCGGCCAGATCTTCCACAGATTGCACGCGATAGTCGACCTGCACGCTGGATTCCAGGCCGTGCAGACGCGCCACCTTGACCAGCTCCGGTGCCAGATCGATCGCAGTGACCTGCGCGCCCAGGCGCGCCATCGATTCGCTGAGCAGCCCGCCGCCGCAGCCGACGTCGAGTACGCGCGCACCGGCAAGATCTAGCCGCGCGGACACATAGTCCAGACGCACCGGATTGAGCGCGTGCAACGGCTTTTGCGGGCCGTCGGCATCCCACCAGCGGTTGGCCAGCGCAGCGAATTTATCCAGCTCGCTCTGGTGGAAATTGCCGGATGCAGGTTGCGTATTCGAATTCATGCGGGGGCTCCGTGATGCGATGACGCGCGCTCAGGCGCGGACGGTGCGGATGCGTTCGCGCCACTGCCGCGCATTGGCGACCAGGGCGGCGGTATCCATATCGATGAGCTCACGCTGCACCAGTTTGGGCTTGCCGGCGATCCACACATCGGTGACCTGATGGCGGCCGGCCGAGTAGATCAACTGCGACAACACATGATGCAGTGGCTGGATTTCCAATGCGGCCAGATCCACGCAGATCAGGTCGGCCTGCTTGCCAATCTCGATCGAGCCGATGGTGTCACCGAAGCCCAATGCACGCGCGCCGCCCAGGGTGGCCGCGCGCAAGGTGGTTGCCGCGTCCAGCGCGGTCGCATCGTTGGCCACGGCCTTGGCCAGAATCGCGGCAGTGCGGTTCTCGCTGAACATGTCCAGGTCGTTGTTGCTGGCGCAGCCATCGGTGCCGATCGCCAGATTCACGCCGGCACGCTGCAGCGCGCACGCCGGGCAGAAACCCGAGGCAAGCTTGAGATTGGATTCGGGGCAATGCACCACGCTGATGCCGCGCTCGGCGCACAGATGGATTTCCGCATCGGTGAGCTGGGTCATGTGCACTGCGATCAGACGGTCGTTAACCAGGCCCAGACGATCCAGTCGCGCCAGCGGGCGCTGGCCGTATTGCTTGATCGAATCGGCCACTTCCTGCGCAGTTTCGTGCGTATGCAGGTGCACCGGGATGTCGAGCTGGTCGGCCAGCATGCGCACGCGTTCGAAGTTGGCATCGTTCACGGTATACGGCGCATGCGGCGCGAACGCGGTGCTGATCAACGGATCGTCGCGCCACTGGTCATGCAACTCTCCGGCGCGCGCGAAGTAGTCGTCGTCCGACGATGCCCACGCGGTCGGGAAGTCGATGATGACCGCACCTACCAGCGCACGGAAACCGTGCTGCTTGTACACCGCGGCCTGCACATCGGCGAAGAAGTAGTTTTCGTTAACGCAGGTGGTGCCGCCACGCAGCATTTCGGCGATCGCCAGCGTGGTGCCATCAGCCACGAATTCCGGCCCGATCACCGCCGCTTCCACCGGCCAGATGTGCTGCTGCAACCACACCATCAGCGGCAGGTCGTCGGCAATGCCGCGCAGCAACGTCATCGGGTTATGCGTATGCGCATTGACCAAACCCGGCATCAATGCAGCCTCCGGGCGCGACGCGGTCTGCTTCGGCGCAAAACGCGCGCGTGCGTCGACGGTCGGGAGGATCGCCACGATCGCTCCATTGCTGACCGCAACGGCGTGGTCTTCCAGCACCACCGCGTGCGGCTCGATCGGCACCACATAGCCGGCCTCGATCAGCAGGTCGCAGGGTTCGGGCGGGGCGTTGGTCATGAGGGGATCCATTGAAAAGTTAGTTGCCGAACGGCCAGGAGTCGTCGGAGCGTGACACAGGCACATACCGCGTGCCGTCGTAGCGCAGCACCTGACGTCGGCGGCGCGTGCGTTCGGTGTCGACCGCATCCTTGACGGTGGTGGAGGTCACCAAGTTGGCAGTCAGCGCGATGTCGGCGTAGCCGGCATGGATGGGCGTGTCCATCGACAGTGTGAGCGTGCCGCGCTCGGTCACCACACCTGTCGCGCCCCAGTTGCAAGGCTCGCCTTTCACCCGCTGCCAGACAGTCAGATTCCGCTGCAGCACCGGGCGCAACCGACGCCCTTCGCGCACCAGCAAGGTCAGTGCGTCGTTGCTGTCGAAATCCGGGCAACTAGGGCCGCGCGCAACGCTATGCACCACAACGCCAATTGCGCGTACGCCCTGCGCCAGGTCATAGCGCGCGGTATCCAGGCGCAGACTGTCGGCAGCAAGTTCGAAGCCGGCATCCTCACCCATGTCCTGCGCATACAACGCCACGACCTTATGAGTGCCGGCATCGAGCATGGCAACGCGCAATTCAAGGTTGCGCTCGCCAGCCTCGGTGGTGGCATCGGCAGCAAATGCAACCGCTGCCAGCCGTATCGCTGGATCGTACGGCCACGGCTTGCAGGTCTGTGCCACGACACGCGCGACCGGCACCGCCTCGGCGGTGCCGCCCGCTCCGCCGGAAGTCGCAACCGCTGCAACCGCCGCCACGCTCTGCGCATCACAGGCAGCAGTGGCAGCGGTTTGCGCAAACACCTGGCACGCCGCAAGCGTGCCGCTCAGCCCAGCCAGCAACGCGAAGCGAGCAGCCGTCAGGTGCGTACGAATGGCGCACGGGACCGGCGGTGCAGGCGTGGCACACGCAGATTCCAAACACCGGCCGCCCAAGCCTGGCAGCGGCGCAGTCGTTCTGTCATCTGCTCCTCCCGCCATGACACTGGCACTGCGTACTGCTCGGCCGGACCGGCGTCCCAGGCGCATCTTAATTACTTGACGCGCGCCGAGTATTCGCCCGAACGGGTGTCGACCTTGATGATTTCGTCCTGGTTGACGAACAGCGGCACGCGCACCACTGCGCCGGTTTCCAGCGTGGCCGGCTTGCCGCCACCACCGGAGGTATCGCCGCGCACGCCCGGGTCGGTCTCGGTGATCTTGAGTTCGACGAAATTCGGCGGCTGCACCCAGATCGGCGCACCGTTCCACAACGTCACGATGCAGTCTTCCTCGCCCTTCAGCCACTTGTCGGCGCCGCCCATGCCGGCCTTGTCGGTCTGCACCTGCTCGAAGGTTTCCGGGTCCATGAAGTGCCAGTACTCGCCATCGCTGTACAGGTAGCGCATGTCGGTATCGACGACATCGGCCACTTCCACGTCGTCGGTCGCCTTCATGGTCATTTCGACCACGCGCCCGGACTTGATGAAGCGGTACTTCATGCGGGTGAAGGCCTGGCCCTTGCCCGGCTTGACGTATTCGGTCTCGGTGATGACCGCCGGCTCGTTGTTGACCAGGATCTTCATGCCGTTCTTGACGTCGTTCATGCCAACAGTGGCCATGGTGCAGCTCCTCGATAAGACCACGACCCGCCATGCGGTGGCAGGTCGGATTAGAATGGGGCGCCCGCCGCAACCGGCGGGCATTGGTTTTGTGACCTCACATGATAACCGCAGCCCCCCGCGCCTTACAGCCATCCCCGCCCCCTGCCCTGCAGCCATCGCGCTGGCAGCAGCAGTGGCGCGACGCCGTGCGCGACCCACGCGTGCTGCTGGAGCTGTTGGGCCTGGATGCGCAGGCGGCGGCGATCAGCGACGCTGCCGCTGCGCAGTTTCCGCTGCGGGTGCCGCGCGCGTTTGTGGCGCGGATGCGCCACGGCGACCTCCACGACCCGCTGCTGCGCCAGGTGCTGCCGCTGGATGCGGAAATGCAGCCCGTGCCGGGCTTCGGCCTGGACGCGGTGGGCGATGCCGCCGCCAAGACTGCCGCCGGTGTGATCCAGAAGTACCGCGGCCGCGCCCTGCTGATCGCCACCGGCAGCTGCGCCGTGCATTGCCGCTACTGCTTCCGCCGCCACTTCCCGTATGCCGAAGAGACCGCTGCGCGCGATGGCTGGCGTGAGGCGGTGGCCGCGATCGCCGCCGCCCCCGGCATCGACGAAGTGCTGCTCTCCGGCGGCGACCCGCTCTCGCTGGCCACGCCCAAGCTGGCCGAACTTACCGACGCACTGGCAGCGATCCCGCACCTCAAACGCCTGCGCATCCACAGCCGCCTGCCGATCGTATTGCCCGAGCGCGTGGACGCACCACTGCTGGCCTGGCTGCGCAGCCTGCCGTGGCCAGCGGCGTTCGTGCTGCATGCCAACCACGCCAATGAATTCGACTCCGCAGTGGACATGGCCATGCACGCGCTGCGCGACACCGGCGCGCAACTCCTCAACCAGGCTGTGCTGCTGGGCGGGGTCAACGACAGCGTGGACGCGCTGGCGGCATTGAGCGAGCGCAGCTTCGCTGCCGGCGTACTGCCCTATTACCTGCATCAGCTCGACCGCGTCGCTGGCGTGGCGCATTTCGAAGTGGACGATGCCCGCGCACGCGCGCTGCATACCGAACTGGCCACGCGCCTGTCCGGCTATCTGGTGCCGCGCCTGGTGCGCGAAATTCCCGGCGATACCGGCAAACGGCCGCTGTAACCGCCCTGACCTCAGCGTAATCCGTCGCAGGAGCGCGCCCGGGCGCGATGAAGCTTTACCGGTAACGCCCAATCGCGCCCAGGAGCGCTCCTACGCTGTTACCCGGCACTGCGCGAAGTCCCCGATGATGACCCAGACACGCTCTTTGCAGGAGCGCACCCGGGCGCGTGGAGCCTTACCAATAACGCACGTTGCGCTCAGACGCGCTCCGACGGCACTCAGCCTGCTGCGATCAGCTTGACCATATCGGCCGGGCTCAATGGCCGGCTGAACCAGTAACCCTGACCCAGATCGCAGCCGCGCTCGCGTAGCAGATTGAATTGCGCTTCCTGCTCGATGCCTTCGGCAACGACGGTAATTCCCAGCGAATGCGCCATGTTGATGATCGCAGTGGTCAGGGCCAAATCGTCCGGGTCGCGCTGCAGGTCGGCGATGAAACTCTTGTCGATCTTGACCCCGTCCACCGGCACCTGGCGCAAATGGCTCAGGCCGGAGAAGCCGGTGCCGAAGTCGTCCAGCCACACCTTCACGCCGGTGCGGTGCAGTTGATCAAGCAAGCGGGCGGCCATCATTTCGTCGCCGATCACCGCGGTCTCGGTGAGTTCCAGATGCAGGCGCGCGGCCGGCAATCCCGACTCGGCCAGGCATTGGGCCACGGTGTCGATCAAATCGCCACTGCGCAACTGCCGCGGGGACACATTGACTGACACAAACAGGCCTTCGCCCACCAACGGCCATTGCGCCGCCTCCAGGCATGCTGCGCGCAGCACCTTGGGGCCGATCACTTCGATCAGGCCGCTCTGCTCGGCAATATCGATAAACGTAGACGGTGCAATCGTCCCGAGTGTCGGATGCTGCCAGCGCAACAGCACTTCCACGCCCACCAGCACGCGGTCGCTTGTGCGATAGATCGGCTGATAGACCAGCAGCAGCTCGTCGCGTTCCCAGGCCCCGCGCAACTCGTGCTCCATGCGCACGCGGCGCTCGACGGCATGATCGGCAGCGCGGCTGTAGAAGCGATGGCAATTCTTTCCGGCTACCTTGGCCTGGTACATCGCGATGTCGCCATTCTTCAGCAGCGCGGTGGCATCGCGGGCATCGTCCGGGAACAGCGTGATGCCGATCGAAGTGCCCAGGAACACCTCGCGGCCCTGCACGTTCAACGGCCGGCTCAGCTCATGCACCAGGCGCTCGGCCAACTGCGCGGCCAGCAAGCTGACGTCGCCGCTCTGCAACAGCATCACGAACTCATCGCCACCGAAACGCGCCAGAATCGCATCGTCGTCGCCCAACGCAGCCACCGCGCGGCTGATGCGGCTGGCGAACTGCAGCAAGGCTTCGTCGCCGGCTTCGTGGCCGAGCGTGTCGTTGACGCGTTTGAAGTCGTCGATATCGGCGAACAGCAGTGCCAGCTTGCTGCCGGTGCTGCGGGCGGTGTTGAGCAGATGATCCAGCCCTTCGCGGAAGCCCAGGCGGTTGGTCAGCCCGGTCAGTGCGTCGGTGTAGGCCATGTGCCGCACTTCGCGGTCGTGGCGGGCGATGCTTTCGCTCATACGCCCGAACGCGGAAATCAGCTCGCCGATCTCGTCGTTACGCGGGTGCGGCGGCAGCTGTACTGCGTAATCACCACGTTCGATCTGCTTGGCCGCAGCCGCCAGCAGCCGCACCGGCGCCACCAGCGTGCGCTGCACATAAATGGCCAGCAAGACACCCAGCCCCACCAGCGCGGCCAGCAGCACCAGCAGCCAGCCCAGATCGCGCTTGCCGATGGCGTTGAGGTTTTGCACCAACGTCAGATTGGCGCCGGACTCGATCTTGCGCACCCGCTCGCGCGACATGCCCACCCGCACGCCGCCGATGCGCTGGTCGCCGATCTTGATCGGCACCGTGACATCCAGCACCTCCGGCGAGTACTGCAACACCATTTTCTGCGCCGCCAGCGCCTTGGCCGCGAGCGGATCGGTCATGGCCTGCCCGTAGCGCTGCAAGGTCGGCGTGCCGTCGTGCACCAGCCGGCCATGGCGGTCGAATACCAGCACATAGCTCACCACCTGCTGGCGCATGGCATTGCGCACCAGCGCGCCCACCGCGCCCAGGTCCGAGTAATACACGGGATTGGCCAGCCCGGAGGCCAGTTCGGTCGCCAGCGTTTCGCCGCGCGTGCGCAGGCTACGGTCGAATAGCTCATGCAGGATCTGCGCACTCAACCCGCGCACCTCGCGCTGCATGGCGCTTTGTCGCTGCAACAGCGAGGCCAGAATCGTCCCGACCAGTAACAGCGTCAGCGCCATCACCAACAGAAAGCGTGCCTGCAAGCCAAAGCGCAGCTGAGTCATTCCACCTGTTCCCTGACGCGTTGCACGCCGGCACTCAGCTCCTGAAGACGGCGGCGGCTGGTGGGATCCAGCGGTCGGAACCCGGTGGTGTCGAAGAAACGTTTCAATGCAGGCGCCGCCCTGGGATCGGAGGCAGCCTGCAGCAACACCACACGCAGGCGCTGCTCCACCGCCGGGTCCATGCCCGCGCGCACCATTTCCACCGCGCGCGGCACCGGCGCCGTGCGGTGCACGATGCGGAAGTCGCGCTTGAACACCACTGGCATGTGGCGTTCGTCGTCCCAATCCACATTACTGAGTGCGCCCACGTCGATCAGGCGTTTGTGCACGAACGCGGCAACGTTCAATTTGGAACCGACCATCAAATAGCCGGCCGATCCGCGCGCCGGGGCGTCGTCCGCCGACAGCAGCACATCGCACGCAATGCCGTTGCGCAGCAGTTCGAGCATCGGCAGCAGATAGCCGCTGGTGGACGAGGCGTTCTGCAATGCCAGGGTGTGGCCACGCAACTGCGCGAGCGACTGGATCGGGCTGTCGCGACGCACGAAGAAGAGCGTGTGGAAGTCGCGCAGACCGCCACGCTCGGTCATCACCAAGGGATGCGCGCCGCCGCTCTGCTCCAGCAGCATCGCCGCACCGGTGGTTTCGCTGACCCAATCGACCCGGCCGCGCCGCAGATAGCTGGACATCTGGCGCGCGTCCGGCGCCATCAGGATCTCGCCACGACGGATTCCCACTTCGCGCATGCGCGGCACCACGTAATCCAGCAGGGGCTTGAGCTGCTCGTAATGGGTGGCTGGATCATCGCTGATCCGTCCAAGCACCAGGACCGAGGAATGCGCTGCCGAAACCGTCGCAGCCAAGCCTGCCCCGGCGATCAGCCAGCAGGCAATCAGACACCATCGTAGACCGCGCAAAACGAACACTCCACTAGAGCCGCGGACAGCCTAGCCGAATCTTCGAAGATGTGACAGACGTCAGTTTTCGGCCTGCCTGGCAAGCATGGCCATGCGCTGCGCATCGGACAGGATGCCGCGGATCAGCCGCACCTCCTGCTCGGTCATCTCAGCGCGCAGCAACAAGCGGCGCAACTTGCGCATCGCCGACTCCGGCGCACGGCCCTTGTGGAAGTCGATCTCGTCCAGCGTGTCGCCCAACTGACCGAACATGCCTTCCAACTGCGCGTGGCTGGCCGGCCCGTCGCGCAAGCCGGTAGCGGCGGCCGGCGCCGGTTCGGCCTCGCCTGCCGCCAACTGCGCCAGCCGCACCTCATACGCCAGCACCTGCACGGCTGCGGCCAGATTGAGCGAACTGAACTGCGGGTCCGACGGTATATGCACTGCGGCATGGCACAGCTGCAGCTCGTCGTTGGTTAGACCGGTGCGCTCACGGCCGAACACGAAGGCCACCTCGGCTGGCTCGCTCGCCTTGGCCAGGGCGCGCTGTGCGCCCTCGTCGGGCAGCAGTTCCTCCAGCGCCACCCGGCGCGCGCGCGCGGTGCAGCCAATCACCAGGGTGCAGTCGGCCACCGCTTCGCCCAATGTCGCGAAGATCGGCGCTTCGCTCAGCACGTCTTCGGCACCAGCCGAACGCCGGTAGGCGTCTTCATCGAGTGCTCGCTCCGGCGCCACCAGCACCAGGCGCGAGACCCCCATGGTCTTCATCGCACGCGCGGCGGCGCCAATGTTGCCAGGATGCTGGGTACCGACAAGAACAAAACGGATGCACTGACTGACGGACATGAACGGAGATTGGAGAGCTGTTTGGCCGTAGATGGTAAACTGCGCGGCCGGCTTTCGCGCCGGAGCGCTCTTTATAACTTCGCCATTGTCCGATTCTGCCTTCACGGGAGCTTTAACCATGCAGAAACCCGCCGTCACCGTCATGGTCAAAGCCGCCCGCCTCGCCGGCAATGTGCTGTTGCGCGGTATCAACAAGCTCGATGCGCTCAACGTGGTGCAGAAAGGCCGCATGGACTATGCCAGCGAAGTCGATGCCGACGCCGAGAAGGTCATCATCAAGGAACTCAAGCGCGGCTATCCCGAATACGCCGTATTTGGCGAAGAAGGCGGCGTGCAGGGCGGCAAGAGTGGCCGCTACACCTGGGTGATCGATCCGCTGGACGGCACCAGCAACTATCTGCGCGGCTTTCCGCACTACTGCGTTTCCATCGCACTGGTGGAAAACGGCGAACCTATCGATGCGGTGATTTTCGATCCGCTGCGCAATGAGCTGTTCACTGCCAGCCGTGGTGTCGGCGCGGTGCTCAACGACCGCCGCATCCGCATTGCCGAGCGCAAGGACCTGGAAGGCGCGATGGTCCACACCGGCTTCCCGCCGCGCGAACGTGCGCGCGCCAGTGCGCAGCTCAAGTGCGTGGATGCGCTGCTGGTGCAGGCCGAAGACGTGCGTCGCACCGGCTCGGCGGCGCTGGACCTGGCCTATGTGGCCTGCGGGCGCGCCGACGCCTATTTCGAAGCAGGCGTCAAAGCCTGGGACATCGCTGCCGGCGTTTTGCTGGTGCGCGAGGCCGGTGGCCGCGTTTGCGACTACAAGGGCGCCACTCCGCCGCGCATGGACAACATGGGCCCGCAGACGCAGCAGATCGTGGCCGGCAACATCAAGATCAGCGACGCGCTGCAGAAGGTCATCGTCAATACCGGCTATGCGCGCGAGTTCGACGCCACGTTCTGAGTGCCGCGCCTGACGGCGGAATGCGCGACGCATGTCGCTGCAGCAGGACCACACAGACAAAGGGCCGGGATCAAACCCGGCCTTTTGCGTTGCATAACGCTCAGGAAAGGCCCTCTTCGTCGCGCGCGCCATCGGCGCGACCGACACGTCACATCGTGCGCTATCGCATCGCCGTGAAGAAGATCAGATCGCAGCAACAAAGAAGGCCGGGATCGCTCCCGGCCTTCTTGCGTTACCGCACTGACTCAGAACTCAGGCGATCGCAGCGTGGTAGCGGCGCTCGACTTCTTCCCAGTTGACGGCGTTGTAGAACGCGCCGATGTATTCCGGGCGGCGGTTCTGATACTTCAGATAATACGCGTGTTCCCACACGTCCAGGCCCAGGATCGGGGTATTGCCTTCGAACAGCGGGCTGTCCTGGTTGGCGGTGCTTTCCACCACCAGCTTCTTGTCCGGGGTCACGCTCAACCATGCCCAACCCGAGCCGAAACGGCTGACGGCGGCCTTGGTGAACGCTTCCTTGAACTTCTCGAACCCACCGATGTCCTTGTCGATCGCCTTGGCGACCTCGCCCTTGGGCTCGCCGCCGCCGTTGGGCGACAACACGGTCCAGAACAGCGAATGGTTGGCGTGGCCGCCACCGTTGTTGCGCACCGGGCCCTGCAGGTTTTCCGGCAGGCTCTTCAGCTTGGAGACCAGCTCTTCGATCGGCAGATCGGCGTACTCAGTCCCTTCCAGCGCCGCATTGACGTTGTTGATGTAGGTCTGATGATGCTTGGTGTGATGGATTTCCATCGTCTGCGCATCGATGTTCGGTTCCAGCGCGTCGTAGGCGTAGGGCAACTGCGGAAGGGTGTAAGCCATGCGTATCTCCTGGACTTGCCGCCCGGCGAAGACCGGGCGTTGCGTGGTAGATGGTAAGGACGGCGGCAGCGCTTACCAAGGGTGCTGGCAGGGAAACTTCATCCCATCTCATGCCGCGCGTCGTTGGCTGCACACCTTGCACCATGTCCCGGTTACTTGGGCGTGAACCGCGCTGGCGCTTGGCCACGTTCAAAGTCGACACAGTCACGCATCGGCATACTTGCTCTGCCGTAGCCATTCTTCGGACCGTCTTCATGCGTAAGCCCGCGTTGCTCATTGTCGCCATCGCGCTGCTCGTCGCCGGGCTGTGGGGCATGCGCGCAATGCAGACGCCCAAGCCGCAGTTCGCGCCGCAACTCAACGCACCGAGCACCGCGACCGCACCGACGCGCGAGGTGCCGCGTCTGCCCGCCTTTCTGCCGACCGAGGCGATGGCCGCGATCGTGCTGATCCAGCACGGCGGGCCGTTCCCGCATCCACAGGACGGCGGCGTGTTCGGCAACCGCGAGCATCGCCTGCCCGAGCGCCCGCGTGGTTATTACCGCGAATACACCGTGGATACGCCCGGCAGTCCGGATCGCGGCGCACGCCGCATCGTCACCGGCGGTACCCCGCCCGAGGCGTGGTACTACAGCGACGATCATTACCAAAGCTTCAAAGCCTTCAATGGCGCCACCCCGGATCAGGCACCATGAGCGCAGGCGACTTCGCACTGGATCTGTCCGATCCGCAGCAATCAGGCGTCTATCAGGCCGAGACCGACGATCTGGACACGATGGCGGCACTGGCACGCGATGCCGGCTTGCGCATCCTGCGCGTGGATCTGGCAACCTGCAGCGACAAACGCATGTTGCTGATGCGCCTGGCCACGCAACTGGATTTTCCGGCCAGCTTCGGCCGCAACTGGGACGCGCTCAGCGATGCCTTGCGCGACCTGGCATGGCTGCCGTCATCGCAAGGCTATGCACTGCTCATCGATGGCGCGCAGGCGCTGGCAGGCACCGCATCCAACGACCGCGACACCTTGCTGGACATCCTCGATGAAGTCGCCAACGCCTGGGCAGCACGCGGGCTGACCTTTGCGGCGTTCGTTGCGCCAGCCAGCGCCTGCGATTAAGAGCAGCTCATAAGGCTGCCGCGCAGCCCCCTGGCAGGTGCCGCCGGCGCTCGGAATCGGCATGTCCCACGCGTCCACTGCGGTCCTTCCGCGCCGTCCGCACCCAACTGACGACAGCGCGCGACGTTCTGTTAGCCGTTGCGAGGCCGGCTGACGGCACAACTGCACAGCAGTTCTGCAAGGCGCGTCCGGTCACGGTGCAGCATGCCTTGCCGCCACGATGGCGTGAGGCACGCCTTGCGCGCCGGCCTGATAAGCGTGGGCAAAATTTCGTAGGCACTGTGCGCTTGCAGTGCGATCGGCGATGGAATCGACAAACAACGGATCGCTGCCGACGGATCGCTGCGCACGCACGTCCGTATGCATCCATCCGCCATGGCTCGCAATCATCACCTTGCTTACAGCGAACAATACGGGACCAGCACGCATCACGCGTGCCGGCCAACTCTCAACTATCCAGCTCGCTCCAGCGCGCGTACGCCGCATCCAGTTGCTTCTGCGCATCGCCCAACGCTGCGGTGTGGGCCGCCATCGCCGCACTGTCGCGCTGATAGAAGGCAGGCTCGTTCATCGCCGCGGTGAGCGCGGCAACCTGCTGCTCCAGTGTCTCGATCAAGGCCGGCAACTGCTCCAGCTCGCGTGCATCCTTGTAGCTGAGCTTGCGCTTGGGCGCGGTGTCCGTCGACGCTGCTGCAGCCGCCACGGGGGCGGTCGCCACCGCAGTAGCCGAGGCCTTGGCAACCGCCATCGCATTGCCCACCGGCGTGCGGCGTTGGCGCAGCGAATCGCTGTAGCCGCCGATGTAATCGCCGATCAGGCCATCGCCTTCCATCACCAGCGTGGAGGTCACCACGTTGTCGAGAAAGTCGCGGTCGTGGCTGACCAGCAGCAAGGTGCCGGTGTACTCGCCCAGCAGTTCTTCCAGCAGCTCCAGCGTTTCCACGTCCAGATCGTTGGTCGGTTCGTCCATCACCAACAGGTTGGACGGCTGCGCGAACAGGCGCGCCAGCAACAGGCGATTGCGCTCGCCACCGGAAAGGCGCGTGATCGGGGCACGTGCGCGCTCGGGCGTGAACAGGAAATCTTGCAAATAGGCATGCACATGCTTGCGCTTGCCGTTGATCTCCAGAAAATCGCGGCCTTCGGCCACGTTTTCGATCGCGCTCCAATCTTCCCGCAGGGTGGAACGGTATTGGTCGAAATACGCAATCTGCAGATTGGTGCCGATGCGAATTTCGCCCTGCTGCGGCTGCAGATCGCCCAGCAACAGCTTGAGCAAGGTGGTCTTGCCACTGCCGTTGGGGCCGATCAACCCGATGCGGTCGCCACGCTGGATGGTGGTGGAAAAATCCTTGACCATCGTGCGCGCACCGAAGGCGAAACCGACTTCCTTGGCCTCGATCACCTTCTTGCCGGACGACTCGCCCTGCGAGACTTCCATGCGCACATTGCCGGTGAGATCGCGGCGCTGCACGCGCTCGTTGCGCATCGATTCCAGGCGCCGCACGCGGCCTTCGTCGCGAGTGCGACGTGCCTTGATACCCTGTCGGATCCAGATTTCTTCCTGCGCCAGCAATTTGTCGAAGCGCGCATTTTCCTGCGCCTGCGCATTGAGCCGTTCTTCGCGGCGGCGCTCGTAGTTGGCCCAGTCGCCCGGCCAGCTGGTGACCTGGCCGCGATCGATTTCCACGATGCGGGTGGCCAACGCGCGCAGGAAGCGGCGGTCATGGGTCACGAACAACACGCTGCCGCTCCAGCCCTTCAGGAAGGTTTCCAGCCAATCGATGGCTTCAATATCCAGATGGTTGGTCGGTTCGTCCAGCAGCAGCACATCGGGCGAGGACACCAGCGAACGCGCCAACAGCACGCGTCGCTTCATACCGCCGGACAGCCGCGCAAACTCCGCATCGCCGTCCAGTTCCAGCTTGGTCAACGTCTCGGTCACGCGCTGGTCCAGCGCCCAACCGTCGGCCGCATCGATCTTGGCCTGCACCTTGCCGAACGCATCGCCGTCGAACACCTCGGCGTGGCTGAGCTGATGGAATTCGGCCAGCCAATGGCCCAATTCGCCCAAGCCATCGGCCACCACGTCGAATACGCTGCCGCCGGTGCCCTGCGGCACCTCCTGCTCCAGCCGCGCGATGCGCACGCCCTGTTGCACGCGCACTTCGCCATCGTCGGGCTTGAGCTCGCCGGCGATCAATTTCATCAAGGTCGATTTGCCGGCGCCGTTGCGGCCGATCAAGGCGATACGCTCGCACGGCTCGATCGTGAGGTCGGTTTTTTCCAGCAACAAGGGGCCGCCGACGCTGTAGTCGACACTTTGCAGAGTGATTAAAGGCATGCCGCAATTGTACGGGATTGGGGATTGGCAAGAGCACAGGCTGTTGCAGTGACGAATCCCGAATTCCGAATCCCGGGCTAAAATGCGCCATGAACGAATTCTCCGCGCTGCCGCTGTCGCCGGCCCTGGCCCCCGGCATCGACGCCCTGGGCTACACCGTCCTGACTCCCGTCCAGGCGCAGAGCCTGCCGCCGATCCTGCGGGGGCTCGATGTCATCGCGCAGGCGCCGACCGGCAGCGGCAAGACTGCCGCGTTCGGGCTTGGCCTGCTGCAAAAGCTCGACCCCGCACTGACCCGCGCGCAAGCGCTGGTGCTCTGCCCCACCCGCGAGCTGGCCGATCAGGTCGGCAAGCAACTGCGCAAACTCGCCACTGGCATCCCCAACATGAAATTGGTGGTACTCACCGGCGGCATGCCGCTGGGCCCACAGCTGGCCTCGCTGGAAGCGCACGACCCGCACGTGGTGGTCGGTACGCCCGGGCGCATCCAGGAGCTGGCGCGCAAACGCGCCCTGCATCTGGGCGGCGTGCGCACCCTGGTGCTGGACGAGGCCGACCGCATGCTCGACATGGGCTTCGAAGAACCCATCCGCGAGATTGCCAGCCGCTGCGACAAACACCGCCAGAGCCTGCTGTTTTCGGCCACGTTCCCCGACATCATCCGCACCCTGGCGCGCGAGATCCTGAAAGACCCGATTGAAATCACCGTCGAAGGCGCCGACAACGCGCCGGAAATCGATCAGCAGTTCTTCGAGGTCGATCCCACCTATCGGCAGAAAGCGGTAGCCGGCTTGCTGCTGCGCTTCACCCCCGAATCCAGCGTGGTGTTCTGCAATACCCGCAAGGAAGTGGATGAAGTGGCCGGCTCGCTGCAGGAGTTCGGCTTCTCCGCGCTAGCCCTGCACGGCGACATGGAGCAGCGCGACCGCGATGAGGTGCTGGTGCGTTTCGTCAACCGCAGCTGCAACGTGTTGGTGGCCAGCGACGTGGCAGCACGCGGATTGGACGTGGAAGACCTCTCGGCCGTGGTCAATTACGAGCTGCCCACCGATACCGAAACCTACCGCCATCGCATCGGCCGCACCGCGCGTGCAGGCAAGCACGGGCTGGCATTAAGCCTGGTCGCCCCGCGTGAAACCGCGCGCGCCCAAGCGCTGGAAGCCGAACAAGGCCAGCCCTTGAAGTGGTCGCGTGCACCACTGGCCACCGCACGCCCCGCGCAGCTGCCGCAGGCGGCAATGACCACCTTGCGCATCGACGGCGGCAAGACCGACAAGCTGCGTGCCGGCGACATCCTCGGTGCATTGACCGGCGAAGCCGGACTCTCGGGCGCGGCGATCGGCAAGATCGCCATCTACCCCACCCGCTCCTACGTCGCCATCGCGCGCGCGCAGGTCGCCAAGGCGCTGGCACATCTGCACGCCGGCAAGATCAAGGGGCGCCGGTTCCGGGTCAGCAAGCTCTGAATACGACGCGGCCGGCGTCATGCCGGCCGCGTGTTTTCTCAGTCACGGCAAACCTGGATGCGCACACTTCCATGCAGCCAGGGTCGCCGCAGAACACGCGAATCAAAAAGAAAGCGTCGCCAGTAGCGGCACGTCATCGGCCCATTTCTGGCGACCCTGTAGCGCCAGCAACTCGACCAGCACCGCCGCGCCGACGATCTCCAGCTCAAGTTGCGCAGCCAGACCCAGCGCCGCACGCAACGTACCGCCGGTGGCCAGTACGTCGTCAACGATCAATACGCGCGCGCCGCGCGGCAACGCGCCTTCGTGCATTTCGATGCGATCGGTGCCGTATTCCAGTGCATATTCCCGGATCAGCGTGCGCCCAGGCAGCTTGCCCGGCTTGCGCACCGGCACGAAACCAGTGCGCAGTTCGCGCGCCAATGCCGCACCCAGAATGAAACCAAGCGCCTCGATGCCGAGCACGGCGTCCAGCGGCGTGGTCCGCCACGGCTGCGCCATTTCGTCGAGCGCCGAGGCGAAATCCGGGCCATCCGACAGCAGCGGCGTGATGTCCTTGAAGACGATGCCAGGCTTGGGGAAATCGACGATGTCGCGGATTCGCTCCGACCAATGGTTGGGCCCGGAAGCGTTGGTGCCGGCGCAGCGGCTGCAGTCAGTCATGATGGTAGTTGCGGCGTCGTGGCCAGTGGGGATACCCCTATTCTAGGCTGCGCGCGCCGTTGATGCCGGCTTTACGGCATCCCTGCATCTGAGCGCGTCAGGAACTGCACGAGAGCATCGAGCAGCCGGCGCGATCGCGCGCCCACTCTGGTCGCCGCGCCGCGAATGCCGCGCGCCCGGACTGATCGTCGTAGGGGCGGCGCATGACCTCCAGCAACTCCTGCACCCCCGACGGGTCGCCCTGCTCCGCCTGGTCGATTGCCTGCTGCGCCAGGTAGTTGCGCAGCACATAGCGCGGATTGGCCAGGCGCATCAACGCGCGGCGCTCATCCGGCGACAACGCATCCTGCTGCAGGCGCGCGGCATAGCGCTGTAACCACTCCTGCAACTGCGACGCACTTGCCACGCGCTTGTGGTCGTCGTAGAAGGCATCGTGCAGCTGTGCGGGGTCCGGATGCACAGGCGACAGGTCGATCAAGCCGCGGAAGGTCAGCGTCATATCCATCTCGGCGTCGCGCATCAATGCGCGCAGCGCATCGATCAGCTCAAGATCCTCGTCACGACACTCGGCCAACCCCAGCTTGGCGGCGGTGTCGCGCCGATCACAGGCCAGATAGGTATCGCGGAAGCGGTTCAACCCTTGTTGCAGCGGCGCCTGGTCGGCAAACAACGGTGCCATCGCCTGGGCAAGCCGGCCAAGATTCCAGTACGCCACCTGCGGCTGGGTGCCGAAGCGATAGCGCCGACCCTGCGCGTCGGTGGTGTTGGGCGTCCAATCGGGGTCGTAGTCGTCGACCCAGCCATACGGTCCGTAATCGATGGTCAACCCCAGGATCGACATGTTGTCGGTATTCATCACCCCATGCACGAACCCCACCCGCATCCAGTGCGCCACCATCACCGCGGTCCGCTGGCACACCTGCGCGAACCAGTCGGCGTAGAGCGCCTCAGCAGTACCGACCAACTCCGGGAAATCGCGGGCAATGGTGAAATCCACCCATTGCCGCAGCAATGCGTTATCGCCGCGTGCGCTAGGCAACTCGAAGTTGCCGAAGCGAATGAACGATGGCGCCACCCGGCACACGATCGCGCCCGGCTCGCGTTGCGGGCGGCCGTCGTAGAACATATCGCGCACTACCGCATCGCCGGTGCCAACCAAACTCAACGCACGCGTGGTTGGAACGCCCAGATGATGCATGGACTCGCTGCACAAAAATTCGCGGATGGATGAGCGCAATACCGCACGCCCATCGGCGCCGCGCGAATAAGGCGTGGGGCCAGCGCCCTTGAGCTGCAATTCGTAGCGCCCGCCATCAATGCCGATCGCCTCACCCAGCGAGATCGCCCGCCCGTCGCCGAGCTGGCCGGCCCAATGCCCGAACTGGTGACCACCGTAATTGACCGCCCAGGGCTGCATACCTGGGTACAGCGCGTTGCCGCCGAACACCTGGGCGAACGCGGCACTGGCTACTTCGGACGCATCCAGGCCCAGCACATGCGCCATCTCCGCCGAATGCGCAATCAGATACGGGGCGGCAACCGGTGTCGGCATCACGGCCGACCAAGCTGCACGCACCTCGCGCCGGCGCGCCCCCTCCTCCTGATAGCCGGGCAGCTGCTGGCGTAGTCGGTTATCGAAATGCAGTTGTGTCATGCGGGCAAGCCTAGGCCACCGGCGGTGAACCTGGCATGGGTCGCGCCGCATCCGGTGCCGCTTGCGCACCGTATCTTCACTCGGCTGACTTGCACCGAGCGGGCTCGTCCTGCACATGCTTGCGACGTGCGATAGCCGCTAATAGCCGCCGGCTGCGGACCAGATACAGGCGATAACGGCGACCATGTTGCCGGGTCGCTGCCATCTCGGTTTGTGCTTGCCTGACCCGTTGCGTACGCGCCTGGTACCAATCACCCTGCCCGCCATCCTGCCGATATTGCCCATGCCCTCGCGCGCCTCCCGCTGGTTCCGTCCTGCCCTCCTGCTGCTCGGTTCGTTGCCCCTGACGGCCTGCAGCAGCGTCTTCTTCGGCGGCATCAATGCCGCCTCCAGCCGGGCGGGCATCGTCGAGCATCACGATCAGGTGTTCGATCCCGCACACGGCCTTGCGCTGGATGTGTACCAGCCGCGCGGCGCAGTCGATGCACCGGTGGTGGTGTTCTTCTACGGCGGCACCTGGAAGCGCGGTTCGCGCGCCAATTATCGCTGGGTCGGCCGCGCGCTCGCGCGCCGGGGCGTGGTGGCAATGGTCGCCGACTATCGCAAGTATCCGCAGGTCGGACTGCACGGCTTCATGTCCGACGCCGCGGGCGCCACCGCATGGAGCTACCGGCATGCGCACGAGTACGGCGGCGACCCTAAGCGGATGGCGGTCATGGGCCATTCGGCCGGCGCGCACATGGCCGCGCTACTCGGCACCGATGCCCGCTGGCTGCAGGCGCAAGGCCTCAAACCCTACCAGCTGTGCGGCGTGGTGGGCCTTGCCGGGCCTTACGACTTCATGCCGATGACCGATCCCGAATTGGTCGAGATCTTCGGCGATGCGCCGGCCGCACAACGGCAATCGCAACCGGTGCGTTACGTCGGCGGCGACGAACCGCCCATGTTGCTGCTGCATGGCGATGCCGACCGCGTGGTCGAACTGCAAAACAGCATCTCGCTGCAGCAAGCGCTGAAACGCCGAGGCGACAGCGCAGAATTGAAGGTCTACCCCGGCATTGGCCATCTCGGCATCCTCCTGGCGTTGCGTCAACCGCCCGAGCGCTCGCAGGTGCTGAGCGACACACTGCAGTTTGTGCGCCAGTGTCGGGCGCACTGAAGTACAATCCACCCTGACGTAGCTGGGTATTGAGTGACTGCTGCGAACGACTGGTGGGCAGCGATGCCGACGTTGGGGTCGCTGGGTCGCAATTCGGGATGCGGGAGTAGCGAATGCATCGCCGTTAGAGGCGGTGGGTCGTAGCGATAGGCGACGGACGACATACAGTCCCGCCCACCCTCACTCGCATCCCGAAGCCATCACTTCGCCGGCTTGCTTCCCATCAACTCGAACGGGCCGCCCTTCTTCAGCGCAGCCTGATAAGCAGGGCGCGCTTCGACCCGTTGCAGAAACGCGCGCAACAGCGGATATTTCTCCAGACCGCCGCCGCGTGCAGCAGCCGCCTGTACCGGAAAGCTCATCTGGATATCGGCGGCGGTAAAGCGTTCGCCAGCAAACCAGTTGCCGGACTGCAGCGACTGTTCCATCCAGTCCAGATGCAACGACAGCTGCGGACCAACGAAGCCAGCCATCGCCTTGTCCACGATCGCACGTGCGATGGGCTTGGCGAAGAACGGCATAGGCGCACGGCGGATGCGACCGAAGATCAACGTCATCATCAACGGTGGCATCGCCGATCCTTCGGCGTAATGCATCCAATAGCGGAACTGCAGGCGCTCGGGCGAATCCAGCGGACGCAGAGACGGCGACAGCGCACATTCGGTGTCGTAGCGCTCGGTCAGGTACTCCAGGATCGCACCGGATTCGGCCACCACCAGATCGCCATCGACCAGCAAAGGCGATTTGCCGAGTGGATGGATCGCACGCAAGGCCGGTGGTGCCAAAATGGTCTTGGGGTCGCGCTCGTGGCGCACGATCTGATACGGCAGCGCCAATTCTTCCAGCAGCCACAGCACGCGCTGGGAACGGGAGTTGTTGAGATGGTGAACAGTGATCATGGGAGGACTGCGCGCGGAAAGCGCACATCCTACCGATCCACGCGTCATCGCTTTGCGCAAGTGGCGCCAGGCGGACGCTTGACCGTCACCGCGCTCATTCTTTCAGGCAATAAAAAACGCCGATCGCTTGCGCGACCGGCGTTTTTGGCAACCTGACGGTTGCAGACGGATTAGACCGCCTGCACCTGGTCAGCCTGCATGCCCTTCTGGCCCTGCACGGCGACGAAGGTGACCTTCTGGCCTTCCTGCAGGGACTTGAAGCCGGTGCCCTGAATGGCACGGAAGTGCACGAACAGGTCCGGGCCGCTTTCCGGGGTGATGAAGCCGAAGCCCTTGGCATCGTTAAACCACTTCACAATACCGTTCATACGTTCTGACATTTTACTAACTCCTGAAACTATAGATGGATAAATCGCAGCATCCGAAAAGCCGGAGCTGAGACTGAGTTGCAGGCGTTGGTAAAGCGGAACGATGAAGCAAGATCTGTAACGATCCGGCTGCACCAGGCCACGATTCACGGTGACCCTTGCAAACACAGTACGTGCACAGTACTCGTGTTTTGGACAAAAAGCGACACCCTGCGTCAAATCTTTTGCAGTCAGGCCAAATCCGACTGTCTGTCAGGACTCTCCCCATCGAAAATAACCAGATGAAACCGCTTCACACCCCCAAGCCTGCACAGATCTGGGTCGATGCCGACGCCTGCCCGGCGGTGATCCGCGACATCCTGTTCCGCGCCGCCGCGCGCACCGGCACCGCCCTGACCCTGGTCGCCAACCACTCTCTCAGCACGCCCACCCTGCCCCATGTGCGTGCCATCCAGGTACCAGGCGGTCCGGACGCAGCCGACGACGCGATCGCCGAACGGGTGGCTGCAGGCGACCTGGTCGTCACCCAGGACATCCCGCTCGCAGCCCGCGTACTGGAAGCCGGCGCTACCGCGGTTGGCCCGCGTGGCGAACCGTTCACCAGCAACACCATCAAGGAGCGACTGTCAGTCCGAGGCTTCATGGAAGAGTTACGCGGTGCAGGCATCGCCACCGGCGGACCGTCGGCCCTGCATGCGCGCGATCGCCAAGCCTTCGCCGCACAGTTGGATCGCTGGCTCGCCGCGCAACCACGCCCACCGCTGTGACACGGGCGACATGACGTACGACGAATGGACCAGGCGCGTATCATAAGCCCCCTTTGCAATCGGCATCCTGATGGCACTCACCGCCACCGTCCGCAGGGCGGAACTTCAGATAAGCGACATGGACCGTGGCTATTACGCCAACCATTCGCTGACCCTGGCCCAGCATCCTTCCGAGACCGACGAGCGCCTGATGGTGCGGCTGCTGGCGTTCGCGCTGTTCGCCGACGACCGGCTGGAATTCGGCCGTGGTCTCAGCAACGACGACGAACCCGACCTGTGGCGCCGCGATTACACCGGCGCCCCCGACCTGTGGATCGACCTCGGCCAGCCCGACGAAAGCCGCGTGCGCAAGGCCTGCAATCGGTCGCGCGAGGCGGTGGTGATCGGCTACGGCGGACAGGCCACCGAAACCTGGTGGAAGAAGCATGCCAATGCCATGGGTCGTCACCGCAATCTGCGCGTGATCGAGCTCGACTCGCAGGCCACCGAAGCACTGGGCGCCCTGATCCAGCGCGGCATGCGCTTTGACGTGATCATTCAGGACGGCGATGTGCAGATGCTGGCCGACCACGGTAGCGTTACCCTGACACAGATGGTGCGGCAAGCTCCTGCCGAATGAGCATGCGTTGCGACGTGCTGGTCATCGGTGCCGGCGCCGCCGGGCTGATGAGCGCTTTCACTGCCGGCCGGCGCGGCCGCCAGGTGCTGGTGATCGATCATGCCAACAAGGTCGGCAAGAAAATCCTGATGTCCGGTGGCGGGCGCTGCAATTTCACCAACACCGGCACCACGCCCGGCAACTTCATTTCGGCCAATCGACACTTCTGCAAATCCGCGCTGGCGCGATACAGCCCGGCAGATTTTGTGGAGATGGTCGAACGGCATGCCATCGCCTATCACGAGAAAGAGCTGGGCCAGTTGTTCTGCGACATCTCGTCCAAGCAGATCGTGCGCATGCTGCTGGACGAATGCGACACGGCCGGCGTGCAGATCCGCACCCAGTGCGAGGTGCTGTCGATGCAGCGAAGCAGCGATGGATTTGACGTACAGACCAGCCAGGGCCGCGTGCAGGCGCAATCGCTGATCGTGGCCACCGGCGGACTGTCGATTCCCAGCATGGGCGCCAGCGGCTTTGGCTACAGCTTGGCCAAGCAATTCGGCCATGCGCTGCTGCCCACGCGCGCCGGGCTGGTACCGCTCACGTTGAGCGGCAAGCACCAGGAGCGTTTGCAGGAGCTGTCGGGGCTGGCCTTGCCGGTCGAAGCGCAGTGCAACGGGGTCAGCTTCCGCAACTTCATGCTGCTCACCCACCGCGGCGTCAGCGGCCCGGCGATTCTGCAGATCTCCTCGTATTGGCAGCCCGGAGACGACCTGCGGTTGGATCTGCTGCCCGGTCACGATGCAGCGGCATGGCTGCGCGAACAAAAGCAGCAGCGCGGTGCCACCGAGCTGCGCAACGTGTTGGCCGATGTACTGCCTAAACGATTTGCACAACGCCTGTGCGAGGTGTGGCTGCCGGACAAGCCGGTGCGCCAGCTGGATCCGCCGCAGTTGCAGGCCGCTGCCGAGTTGCTGGGTAGCTTTGCGCTGGTGGCCAGCGGCACCGAAGGCTACCGGACGGCTGAAGTCACCCTGGGCGGGGTCGATACCAATCAGGTCTCCAGTGCGAGCATGGAGTCGCGCTTGGTGGCGGGCCTGTATTTTGTCGGTGAGGTGCTGGACGTCACCGGCTGGCTAGGCGGTTACAACTTCCAGTGGGCGTGGGCGTCTGGCCATGCGGCGGGGAGCGTGGCGTAACCCCGATGGCAAGGCGTTGCCGGTCACTCACCGAAAACGGGGCCGGCAATACAGACGCCGTCTCTGCATGAACAGCAAGCATTCAAACCCAGTCGACATTCTCCGAACGACACATTTCACCCTTAAATATTGCTCCACATCTCACACTCGATGCGGCATGCTCCACACACGTGGACGCGCCCAACCCCTTGGTGTATTAAATCCCGTCTCTAGGGAGCCGCACATGCAAAAAGGCAAAGATCTCACCCTCCGCCTGATGATCGTCGACGACAGCGTGGAGAGTGCCGAGACCATCGTCACCGCGCTGCGTAACGGCGGCATTGCGGTGCGCCCTTCGCGGCCGCAAAACCAGGAGGAACTGGCCAACATGCTGTCGGGCCAGATCGATCTGGCCATCCTGGGTCAGGCGCAGCAAATCCCCATGAGCGCCCTGCAGACGCAGATCGCCGGCAGCGGCAAGGACATACCGGTCATCTTGCTGGCCGAGCGAATCGAAGAGAACGCCCTGGTCGAGGCCGCTTCGCATGGCGTGCGTGCCATTGCCTTGCGTAACCGCCCCGCACACTTGCTCGCGCTGGTGCGCTCGGAATGGAACGACCTGCAGGCCCGTCGCGGGCTGCGCCGCATCGAAGCGCAGATGCGCGAAACCGAGCGCCGCTGCGACGCCCTCATCGCGTCCTCGCGCGACCCGATCGCCTACGTGCATGAAGGCATGCACATCCGCGCCAATGACGCCTATCTGGAAATGTTCGGCTTCGAGTCGTTCGACGATGTCGAAGGCATCTCGTTGCTGGACATGATCGCCGCGCAGTACGTCGACGATTTCAAACAGCTGCTCAAGGCGATGTCCAAGGGTGAGCCGCCGCCGGCGCAGTACAAACTCGACGCGCGCCGCGTGGAAGGCGACACCTTCCCGGCCACGATGGAATTTGCCACCGCCACCTACGAAGGCGAGCCGTGCATCCAGGTGGTGTTCCGCCGCCGGGAGGAGTTCGACCCGGAATTGGCACGCGAAGTCGAAGACCTGCGTCAACGCGACCAGGTCACCGGTCTACTCAATCGTCCTACCTTCATGGTGGCGCTGGAACAGGCCGTGGCGCAGGCCGGTCGTAGCGAAGGCCAGTCGGGCTTCCTGTTGATCGAGCCGGATCATTACGCCCGCATCCTCCCGGAATTTGGCCTGGATTCGGCCGATGCACTGATCGCCGCGCTCGCCGCGCATGTCGCCAGCGTGCTGGACGACAGCGTGGTTGCCGCACGCTTCGGCGAACACAGTTTCGCCCTACTGATGAACGGCAATTACGCGCGCACGCACGCACTGGCGGAAATCGTGCGAGATGCGTTCGCTCAGCACGTCTTCAGCGTGGGCGTGCGTTCGGCCACGGTGACGGTCAGCATCGGCGGCGTACAGATTGGCGAAAAGATCGCCAGTATTGGTCAGGTACTCAATCGCGGCACCGAAGCGGTGCGCACCACCGCCGAGCTCGGTGGCAATGCGATCAGCATCTACGACCCGGCCGCGGCCGATCGGGCGGAAGAAGAACGGATAGAGCGCTGGGTCAAGCAGTTGCGCGAGGCCCTGGTTGGCGACGGCTTCGTGCTGTATTACCAGCCGGTGCTCAATCTACAAGGCGAGCCGCTGGAGCTGTATCAGGCCTTCCTGCGCCTGGAACGCAATGGCGAAATGATGTCGCCGAATGCGTTCATGGCGATTGCCGAAGAGCACGATCTGGTCACCGAGATCGACCGCTGGGTGGTGGCGCGCGCGATCCGGCAACTGGGCGAGCGGCAACGTGCCGGGCACAAGACGCACCTGCTGGTACGCATCGGGCCCAATTCGTTCTCCGACCCGCAGATGATCGACACCATCCGTGAGCAGTTGGCCGTGTACGGCGTGCCCGGTGAACGGCTGTGGCTGCAGACGCCAGAGTCGAAGGTGTTTACCCATTTGCGCAACGCGCAGCAGTTCCTGAGCGCGGTGTCGGCGATGGGCTGCAAGGTCGGGCTGGAACAGTTCGGGTCGGGCCTGGATTCGTTTCAGTTGCTGGCGCATTTCCAGCCCGCCTTCCTCAAACTGGATCGCGGCATCACCGGCGACATCGCCTCGGCCCGGGAAAGCCAGGAGAAGATCCGCGAGATCACCTCGCGCGCGCAGCCGGCCGGCATTTTGACAATGGCCGAATTCGTCGCCGATGCGCAGTCGATGAGCAGCTTCTTCACTGCAGGCGTGGATTACGTACAGGGCGATTTCGTGGCACCGACCGGGCCGTTGATGAACTACGAGTTCGGCTGAGCCGGTACCGTTCCGCTCGTTCCACACTATCGCGCGACAACAAAAAACCCGCATTCCGCGGGTTTTTTGTTGTCTAAAAGCGACGACCAACTCGACAACTTACATCGCAGTGCCGTTGGCGGCACGCAGTGCAGCGATGCGCTCGGTCAACGGCGGATGGCTCAGGAACAGGCGGCGCAGGCCGTCGCCCACCCCGCCGGAAATGCCGAATGCCTGCACCTGCGAAGGCAAAGTGTTCTGGCCATGATTGAGCGACAACCGCTCCAGCGCAGCGATCATCTTGCTGCGGCCAGCCAGTTGCGCGCCGCCGGCGTCGGCGCGGAATTCGCGACGGCGCGAGAACCACATCGCAATCATGGTCGCGAACATGCCGAACACCATCTCCAGCACGAACACGATGATGTAGTACGCAAAGCCGCGGCCACTGTCGCGATTGCCCGACACGGCGCTGTCGATGATGCCGCCGACCACGCGTGCGAGCACGATCACGAAGGTATTGAGCACGCCCTGCAACAGCGCCATGGTAACCATGTCGCCATTAGCAACGTGGGCGATTTCGTGGCCGAGCACCGCCTCGGCTTCATCCTGGTCCATGTGCTGCAGCAGGCCGGTAGACACCGCCACCAGGGCGTTGTTGCGGTTCGCGCCGGTAGCGAACGCATTGATCTCCGGGCCGTCGTAGACCGCCACTTCCGGCATGCCGATGCCGGCAGCCTGGGCCTGACGGCGCACGGTCTCCAGCAACCAGCGCTCGGTGGGCGTGCGCGGCTCGGTGATGACCTGCGCGCCAGTGCTGCGCTTGGCCATGAACTTGGATAGCAGCAAGGAAATGAACGAGCCGCCGAAACCGAAGATGGCGGCCATTACCAACAGACCACTCATTTGCGCGGGATTGACGCCCAACACCGACATCACGACGCCGGCGAGCATCAGCACCGCAACGTTGGTCAGCAGGAACAGGAAAATGCGGTTGAACATGGCGCGATGGCTCCACGGATGCGGGGTGAACTGTTGCGGATCTGCGGGTGCGGCGGCTTGAAATCAAGCGAGCAGCTGACCGACGATTCAGCTGCCCATGCCATCGCCCTCCTATCTCGGCCGCTTCGCGCCCTCGCCTACCGGCCCGCTGCACTTCGGCTCCCTGCTCGCTGCGTTCGGCAGCTGGCTGCTCGCCCGGCATGCCGGCGGACAATGGTGCGTCCGCATCGAAGACATCGACCCGCCGCGCGCCGAACCCGGCGCTTCCGAACGGCAACTACGCACCCTGACCGCCTTCGGGCTGCACTCGGATCTTCCCGTGATCCGGCAGTCCGAGCGCGACGCCGCCTACACTGCCGCCATCAACCGGCTGCTGGAGACCGGCCAGGCATTCGAGTGCAGCTGCAGCCGCGCAGACCTGGCCGGCATGGGCGGTATCCACCATGCCTGCGTCGCGCCACTCGGCGCGCGCCGTGCGGTGCGCCTGCGGGTGCCGCCGCAATCGCCGGTCGGCTTCGACGACGCGCTGCACGGCCGCGTGCTGCAGGATGTCTACGCAGATGTGGGCGATGTGGTGCTGCGCCGCGCCGATGGCTACTGGGCTTACCAACTGGCGGTGGTGGTGGACGATGCGGCGCAGGGCATCACCGATGTGGTGCGCGGCGCCGACCTGCTCGACTCCACTCCGCGCCAGATGCTGCTGCAGCGCGCACTGGGCGTGCCGCAGCCGCGTTACCTGCATCTGCCACTGATGCTGGATGGCGATGGCCGCAAGCTGTCCAAATCGCACGGCGCACCCGCGCTGGACGATACCGACCCACTGCCGGCCCTGCACGCCGCCTGGGCCGGGCTGGGCCAGCGCCCGGACGCGCTGCCGCGGCGCGCGACGGTCACGACCCTGCTGCAGCAGGCCGTGCGGCATTTTTCGCCGCAGTTGCTGCCGCGCCAACGCCAGCGGGACCGCGCTACCTGCGCATACGAGCGCCAGCGTGACTAGAATTGCGCCCCAGCACCGGCATCCAGGCGTGGCCGCGCCGGCACGCTCCTGGATCGCCCTCAGCCTTACTTGTTGATTGGAGTCGTCATGACATCTCGCGTCGCATTGGTCACCGGCGGCACCGGCGGTATCGGTACTGCCATCTGCAAGCGCCTGGCCGACCAGGGCCACCGGGTCGCCAGCAACTTCCGCAATGAAGAAAAGGCGCGCGACTGGCAGCAGCGCATGCAGGCACAGGGCTATGACGTCGCGTTGTTTCGCGGCGATGTGGCCTCGTCCGAGCATGCGCGTGCCTTGGTGGAAGAGGTCGAAGCGGCGCTGGGGCCAATCGAGATCCTGGTCAACAACGCCGGCATCACCCGCGACACCACCTTCCACCGCATGACCGCCGAGCAGTGGCACGAGGTCATCAACACCAACCTCAATTCGGTCTTCAACGTGACCCGCCCGGTGATCGAAGGCATGCGCAAGCGCGGCTGGGGCCGAGTGATCCAGATCAGTTCGATTAACGGACTCAAGGGTCAGTACGGCCAAGCCAATTACGCCGCTGCCAAGGCCGGCATGCACGGCTTCACCATCTCGCTGGCGCGCGAAAACGCGGCATTCGGGGTCACCGTCAACACGGTCTCGCCCGGTTATGTGGCCACCGACATGGTGATGGCGGTGCCGGAGGAAGTGCGCGCCAAGATCGAGGCCGACATCCCCACCGGGCGCCTGGGTCGCCCGGAAGAGATCGCCTATGCGGTGGCCTTTCTGATTGCGGAAGAGGCTGCATGGATCACCGGCTCCAATCTGGACATCAACGGCGGCCACCACATGGGCTGGTAACGTTTGCTGCAACTTTGCGGTGCAGCATGGATTTGCAACGAGAACCATGCTGCGCAACATTTTTAATGTGTCCGCTTAGGCAAATCAGGCGTTTTGGCTGTTGCAAGCGCTGCTGCGGTGCGCCATCCTGCGCGCACTATCAGTGTGGGTGAACGTTCCATGGCCGGACTTCGCATCATCAAGAAGTATCCCAATCGCCGTCTCTACGACACGGAAATCTCCAGCTATATCACCATCGAAGATGTGCGCCAATTGATCATCGATGGCGAAGAATTCGAGGTACGCGATGCCAAGAGTGGCGAAGACCTGAGCCGCGCGGTGCTGCTGCAAATCATCGCCGACCGCGAACAGGACGGCGAGCCGATGCTCTCCACCCAGCTGCTGAGCCAGATCATCCGGTTCTATGGCGATTCGCTGCAGGGCTTCATGGGCAACTACCTGGAGCGCAGCATGCAGGTGTTCCTGGATCAGCAGCAGCAGTTCCGCCAGCAGATGGGCAACCTGCTCGGGCAGACGCCATGGGCGATGATGAACCAGCTGACCGAGCGCAACCTGGAGTTGTGGCAGGAGTTCCAGCGCAATTTCGGCGCCGGCTTCGGTCGCCCGGTTGGCCCTGGCACGCCGCCGAACCCGCCCGGTGCAAGCGGCCTGGGCAGCGGCCCGATTGGAACCGGCACGCACGGCACGCCGAACAATCATCACGGCACCACCGGCAAGGCCCGCAACCGCGGCTAAGAGCGGCTAACAAAACGTCGCGAGCAGCCGGCGCGCTCAGAACCGCAGTGGACGCCTGCTACATGCCGATTCCGAGCACCGGCCGCTCCCGCCTGGCGGTGAGCGCAGTCGTTTTGTTAGCCGCTCTAAGTCTAAAGCTGCGCCAGGAGCCTCACGCTCGCAGGCGCAGTCGATCAGCGGCCGGCCTGCTTTGCGCAGGCCGAGCAGATCCGCTCCACGTGGTAGCCGCGCGCGCGCAGACGCTCCACGATCCCGTCGTTCCCCAGTAAATGCAGCGCGCCGACCACTACCAGTGTGGTGCCGCCTTTGCCGAGCCGCTGTTCCAGACGCGGCACCCAGCGCGCATTGCGCTCGACATTGATGTCCTGATACAGCGCCGGATACTGGCGACGCATGTCCTCGGCCATTTGCGTGGACAGCGTATGCACGTCGCCATTGCGCCAGGCTGCATGCAGCTGGCGTAGCTGGTCGGTGGCATCGGCCTCGTCCAGCGACTCTTCCAGCAACTGATGCTGCTCGGTCGGCGACATGCCATCGAGCAAGGCGATCTGTTCGGCGGCGCGCTCCAGGCCATCGGCCGGTTTGCCGCGCGCCTGCGCCTGTTGCATCAGGTAATGGTCCAGCCCCGCGTTCGGGTCCATGCCTTGTCGGCTCATCTCGGCCAGGCTGATCGTCAGCGCCACGAACCACGGCTTGAACGGCTGCAAGCTCTCCAGCGGCATGCCGTACCTGCGTGCATAGGCACTCAGTGACTGCCAGGTTTTTGCGTCCAGCGTGTCCTGCAGCGTGCGCCCATCGGTGCGCCGCGCGGCCTGCAGCATGCGACCGGCTAGCTCAGGCGATTGTGCGTCGTCAGGCGGCAGCTCGAACAGCAGCCGGTCGGCCTTGGCGAAGGCCTGCATCACATCCGGCGATAGCGGGTAGTCGCTGGGCTTGAGCACATGGAACGAGCCCAGCACATACAGGGTGCCGCCCTTGCCATCGACCTTCCATAGCAGCGGCACGGGCGGGCCGGCCGGTGTATCGCTTGCACCGCGTGCCCACGCTGGCACGAGCGCCCCGCTCCACAAGCTCAGGCCGAGCAGCGCGCCGCTGCACCAGGCGGCAACACGCTGGCGCGTCGAGGTTGTCCGTTTCCCTGTCATGGTGTTCCTCCGCACATATCAACATCGCGCATGTCAGTGCGGCACCTTGTAGGCCTTCTCACCTGCCGACACTGCCAGGTCGATCCGGTTTTCCGGCGGCGGCAGTGGACAAGTGGCAAAGGGTGTAAATGCGCATGGGGGGTTGTAGGCGCGATTGAAATCAACCACGACCTTTCCGGAGGCATCGGGCACGTCCAGGTCCAGAAAGCGCCCGGCCGGATAGCTGCCGTGCCCGCTGGTGCGGTCGGCGAAGACCACGAACATCGGCCGACCCGGCTCGCCGATCGTTTCCAATCGATAGGTCTTGCCATCGCGCTCGAACTCGATGGCACCCGCGTTGGGCTGCTCGCTGCTGATACCGACGATGTCGACGATCGGGATGGTCTTGCCGACAGCGTTGGGCACGTAGCGCGCGGTGATGCGCCAGGACGGATCCAGCGGCCAGTAGTCCAGACCAGCGAAGTGCGTGCGCGAGCTCGCGTCGGCATGCTTGACTCGCAGCGCATCGCGGTCGCCACGATGGATCAGGCTCAACACGCCTTTGCCATCGTCGAAATAGATGCGTGTGGGCTGCGGATCGCGGTCTGACTGGAAGCGGATTCGGCTGGTCAGCGGCTTGCCATCGAGGGTCAGCGCGGCGCCACGCTCGGGCACGAACCAGACCGCGTTGTTCTCGGTGGACACCATGCCCATCTTCGGCGGGCCTACCGCGAGTCTGATACCGCTGTCGGCACTGCTGCCGATGTAATGCGCCTTCAGCGACAGCCAGTGCAGGCCGACCAGACTGGTCCAGCCGTCGGGTGCGCGCAGCTCGTTCAAACGGGCTTTGCGCCATGCGGCGGTATCGGCCAGAAATGTCTTGTCGAGTGCGACCGGCGCGGCCGGCGGTGGCGCATCGCGCCCGCAACCGACCACTGCCACTGCCACTGCCACTGCAACCAGCATGACGAGCAGCCAGCCCTTCTCCCTGTGCACTGCCATCAACGTCCCCTGAGAAACCAACGATCAATATCGCTCAGCGTAAACCGAGCCCAGGTCGGTCTGCCATGGTTGCATTGGCCCGAGCGCTCGGTGGCTTCCATATCGCGCAGCAGCGCGTTCATTTCCGGCACGGTGAGGCGGCGGTTGGCGCGCACTGCGCCGTGGCAGGCCATGGTGGAAAGCAGTTCGTCGCGTGCACTGGCGATGCGACAACTTTGACCATGCTCGCGTAGATCGCCGAGCACATCGCGCAGCAGCGCTTCCGGTTCGGCATTGGCCAGTAGCGCGGGAATACTGCGCACGTGCAGCGACTGCGGACCGGCGCGGGTGATCTCGAAACCGAGCGTGGCAAGGGTGTCGGCTTCGCGCTCGGCGGTATCGGCTTCGCGCTCGCCCACCGCCAGCGTCATCGGCACCAGCAATGGCTGCGCATGCAGGCCGATGCTGTCGTGCGCATTTTTAAGCCGCTCATAGACGATGCGCTCGTGCGCCGCGTGCATGTCGACCACAATCAGACCCTCGGCGTTTTCGGCCAGGATGTAGATGCCGTGCAACTGCGCGATGGCGTACCCGAGCGGTGGCACTCCGCTATCTTCTGAGGTTGCCGGCAATCCGGTGCCAGCCATGCTTGGCATCCCTGTCGATTGCGGTGCATTGCGCGGCGGTGGCGCATACAGCGCACTGTAGGCGGCGCGCGCCTCGTCCACGCGTAGGCCCAACGGTGTCTGCGAGGGCGTCCAGTTGGCGTAGCTGTAAGCGCTACCGCTGCGACCGGGTGCGTTGCCATGGTTCGCAGGGCCGCCGCTAGCGATGTTGCCCATTTCGCCAGCGGTAGCACCTGTGTAGCCGGCACCATCGCTGCCGATACTGTTCGGCGTCGCCCCGGCGCGGGTATGCGCCAATGCATCCTGCAAGGTGCGATAGACGAAATCGTGGATCAGCCGCGCTTCGCGGAACCGCACCTCGTGTTTGGCCGGGTGCACGTTGACGTCCACGCGCGCCGGGTCCAGTTCCAGAAACAACACATACGCCGGCTGACGGCCATGGAACAGCACATCGCCGTAGGCCATCTTCACCGCATGCGCCACGCTGCGGTCACGCACCGAACGGCCGTTGACATAGAGGTATTGCTGGTCGGTACTGGCGCGCGAGTAATGCGGCTGCGCAACCCAGCCATGCAGACGCAGACCGGCGCCGCTGTGATCCACACGCAAGGCCTGGCGTGCGAAATCTTCGCCGAGGGTTTCGCCCAGCCGCGCATCCGAATACAGATCGCCCGGCTTGTAGCGACGCGACGGCTTGCCGTTGTGCGAGACGCGCAATTCCACATCCGGCCGCGCCAGCGCCAAGGAGCGCAGCCACTCTTCGATGTGCCCGAGTTCGGTGCGTTCGGCACGCAGGAATTTGCGCCGTGCCGGCACGTTGAAGAACAACTCGCGGACTTCGACCGTGGTACCCGGCGCATGTGCGCGCGGCACGACCTCGCCCAGGCGGCCGCCGTCGATTTCCAGTGCAGAGCCGTGTTCGGCATCGTGCCGGCGCGAGGTCAGGGTGAACCGACTGACCGAGGCGATCGACGGCAAGGCTTCACCGCGGAAGCCGAGCGTGGCCACGGTTTCCAGATCGTCCAGCGAGGCGATCTTGCTGGTGGCATGCCGGGACACGGCCAGCGGCAGTTCGTCCGGGGCGATGCCGCCGCCGTTGTCGCGGATACGGATCAGCCGCACGCCGCCTTCTTCAAGTTCGATGTCCACGCGCGTGGCGCCGGCATCAAGTGCGTTTTCGACCAGTTCTTTGACCACCGACGCGGGCCGCTCGACGACTTCGCCGGCAGCGATTTGGTTGATCAACATCTCGGGCAACTGACGGATCGCCATCAGCGCGTGCTCCCTTGCTGGAAGCGCAAAGCGCGGCGCATCGTGGGAGGAAAAAGCAAGACAGACGTCGGCACGGCAATCCGGCGGCGCACGGGCGCCGTCATCAAGGAATCAGTGCGCAATGATATCCGAGCGGGTCAGCGGCTGCCTCCGGCCACGGTGCCGACCGCATCGGCTTCGGCCTGCGCACGCGCGGCGAACAACGTGCCTGGCGGTGGCTGGCGGGTGAAGAAGGTATCGATGCCATCCAGCACGGCTGCAGCAATCCTGCGCTGGTAAGCCGGGTCGACCAGGCGACGCTCTTCATCCGGATTGGAGATGAAGGCGGTTTCCACCAGCATCGCCGGCATGTCGGACGTGCGCAGCACCGCAAAATTGGCGCGTTCCAACTGCGACTTATGGTTGTTGCCGATGCGCTTGAGCCCTCCCAACACATGGCCGGCGGCGTCTTCGGAGGCTTTCATATGCCCGCTCTGGGCCAGGTCGAGCAACACATTGGCCAGCGTACTTTCGGTCTGCTGCAAGCGCACGCCACCGACCAGATCGGCGGCGTTTTCCTTGTCGGCCAGCCAGCGCGCACGTTGCGACGAGGCGCCCTTGGTCGACAGCACGTAGACCGAGGAGCCGGTGGCGCTGCGGTTTTCGGCGGCGTCGGCGTGGATCGAGATAAAGATGTCGGCCTTGGCGGCGCGGGCCTTCTGCGCACGCATCGGCAACGGAATGAAGACATCGGTGTCGCGGGTCAGGTACGCCTTCATGCCGGGCGTGGCATTGATCTGGCGCGCCAGTTCACGGCCCACCGCCAGGGTAACGTCCTTCTCGCGCTTGCCGGTGGGGCCGATGGCGCCCGGATCCTGGCCGCCATGGCCTGGATCGATCGCCACGATCAGCACACGCATGCCCGGTGCCATCTTGATCCGCGAGGCTTCGTTGGGCAGGACCGGACGCGGCGGAAGGTCGTCATCGTCGTCGTCATTGGCAGCGGCCACGGCACTCGACCCGCCGTTGGAGGTGCCTGCTGCGCTACTCCCTGACGTCGCAACCCCCATCGGTGCGCTGTCGCCGTTCAAGATGGCAGCTGCGGCTGCGCTACTCCCGGCCGCCACTGCGCCAGCCAATGCGTTGCCGGTGGGCGCGGTGGCAAGGTTGGGCACGCTGCCCGCGACGCCAGTCGGCGCTGCGTTATCGGTGGTGGGCCGCGGCGTCGGTATGCCAGTGGCAACGGTGGTCGGAACCGGCGCCTGCGTGATGGTTGGCATCGCCGACGCTGGCACGTACGGTGCGGGCGACGGCGTCTGCGGTTGGGGTGGTGGCACTGAGGAGGCGCGCTGCTGCGCAGAAGCGGCCAGTGCGGCAGTTGCGCGCGCGGCCTCGGTTTGTGCATTGAGCGGACGCGGCGTGGGGGCCGAAGCCGGCGTTGCAGCCGTGGCAACCGCGGAGGTAGCAGCCGGGGGCGGATCGCCGGGCCATTCGATCACCAACGTCGAGCCGCTACCGATGGTCTGCATCTGCGGCTTCAGTGGCGTCACCGGCGTTGCCAGCTCGAATACCACCCGGAACGTACCCGGCACCGGCTGCCCGGTGCGCACCGAGGTCACCAGCCCAGCGGCAGTCGGCAGCTTGAGGCCACGCACGCCGGAGGAATCTGGAAAATCGACGACCAGGCGATTCGGGTTCGCCAGCGACAAGGTCTTGAAGCCACCGCTGCCGGCCAGTTGAATTTCTGCGCGGGTTCCGGTGGCACCGGTACTCACGCCCACGCCTTTAATTTCGCCGGCCCACCCAGCAAAAACCGCCAGGCTCAGGCTGGCGGTCAGGGCGGAAACACAGAACTGGCGGATCCCCGGTGTCATTGCGCTGGATTCAATCATCCAACTGTGTGAATTGCAAGGTGATTTCCCTTAATAATCCACAACCTGGCGTTCATTCTTCTCGTGAGGCGGCAAAAAAGGCCTGCAACTGGGGCTGCTGCGACAGACGCTCCAGCCAGCCGTTGCCGACCGCGCTGCGGCCCAGCAACCGAACGCTGCGGCCTTCGCCGGCAACGGCCAGCTCCACGTTCAGATCGACCGGCGGCAGCACACCAGCGCCGCGCTCCGGCCATTCCACCAGCCACAGGCTCGCACTGCCTTCGTCGAGCCCGAGAAAATCCAGTTCCCCGGCGTGGCCGATGCGATACAGATCCAGATGCCAGGCTTCATCGCCGGTACTCAGCGGATAGCGTTCGACCAGGGTGTATGTCGGGCTGCGAATCGGCCCGGTGACGCCGAGTGCGCGCAGCAGCGCGCGTGCGAGGGTGGATTTGCCGGCGCCCAGGTCGCCATGCAACTGCACCACCGCGCTGGCGGGCCGCAGCGAGGCCAGAGCCTGGCCCAGGGTTTCGGTGGTTTGCGCGTCGTGCAGGTGTCCGTTGAGGTCGATCACGCAATGGCTCCAGCGTTGGCGAGGCGGCGCAGTTCGGGAAGCAGGTCGGTGGGCAGTAAGCCGCGCTCGCCGGCGCGCGCAGCTGCATCGCCGGCGCAGGCATGCAGCAAGGCGCCAAGGCTGGCGGCGTCGAATGGCGACCAGCCCTGCCCCAACAATGCCGCGATGACGCCAGTCAATAGATCGCCCATGCCGCCGACCGCCATGCCTGGATTGCCTGCGTCGATGATGCGTGGCAGTGCGTCTGGCGCGGCGACCACCGTCCCGGCGCCCTTGAGCACCGCCACTGCGTGGTAACGCTTTGCCAACGCAGCCGCAGCGGCCGGACGATCGCGCTGAATCTGCGCGGTCGAACGTCCCAGCAAACGACCGGCTTCGCCCGGGTGCGGGGTCAGAATGCGCGGGCCACGCGCCGGCACCGCGTTGCCAGCAAGCAGATTCAAGCCATCGGCGTCGATCACCACCGCGGTGTCGGTGCCCAGCGCCGCGCGCCACAGCGCTTGTGCCCAGGCGTCCTGCCCTAGCCCGGGCCCGAGCGCGACCGCATCGGCAGCGTTCGCGAGCGCGGCGACGTCGTCATCGGCCTGCACGGCGCGCACCATCGCCTCGGGGCAGCGCGCCAGCAATGGGGTCACATGCTCGGCGCGCGTGGCGACCTGCACCAAGCCGGCGCCGCTGCGCAACGCCGCTTCGGCGGTGAGCATGATGGCGCCACCGCTGCCGAGATTGCCGCCCACGCATAGCACCCGCCCGGATTCGCCTTTGTGCGTGTTGCGGCGACGCGGACGCAACTGCGCCCTCAGTGCGTCGCCATTCCAACTGTGGGCGGCTGGCGTCAGTCCATCGAATGCGGCAGCCGGCACCTCCAGCGACGCGACTGCACGTTCGCCGGCGTGTTCCAGCGCATCGCCGGTGGAGAGCCCGAGATGCGGCACGATGAACTGCAAGGTCAGCGCGGCATTTACCGCGGCGCCGAAAGCGACCCCGTGATCTGCATCGATGCCGCTGGGCACATCCAGCGCCAATACCGGCACGCCGGCCGCGTTCATGGCGTCGATCAACGCAGCGGCAGCGTCGTCCGGTGCGCGATTCAGGCCGATACCGAACAGCGCATCGACGATCACATCCGCCTGCGCCAGCGGATACGGAAACAATTCGATCGCGCCGCCGACCGCCAGGTAATCGGTGCAGGCACGCTGCGCCAGGTCCGAGCCGGGGCCGTGCTCGGGCAGATGCACTACGCGGACCTGGCGCCCTGCACGGTGCGCCAGGCGCGCCAGCACATAGCCATCGCCACCATTGTTGCCGGTGCCGCACACCACCACGATGCGGCGCGCCTGCGGCCAGCGTTCCAGCAACCACTGCCAGGCCGCCTGCCCGGCGCGCTGCATCAAGATGTAGCCGTCGCCGCCAAGCAGCGTGGTGGCCTGCGCATCGAGCGTGCGCGCGGCGGCGGTGTCGTAAAGATCGAGCGGTGCGTACATGCCGGGAATTCTATACTGGTCGCCATGTCCGCCGTCCTTGCCCGCCCCGACCCTGCCGATGCCGCTGCGCGCATTCGCGTGCTTGCGCGCCAAGCCGGCTTTCAACGCTGCGGCATCACCGGCATCGAGCTGGGCGAAGACGAGGTGCATCTGCGCAGGTGGCTGGAAGAAGGCCTGTACGGCACCATGCATTGGATGGCCCAGCACGGCGACAAGCGCTCGCGCCCGCAGGAGCTGGTACCCGGCACCTTGCGCGTGTTGTCGGTGGGCATGGATTACGGCCGCAAGGACGACACCGAGGCCTGGAACACCTTGCACGACGGCAAGCGCGCCTATGTGGCGCGCTATGCGCTGGGGCGCGATTACCACAAGCTGATGCGCAACCGGCTGCAGAAGCTGGCCGAACGTATCCAAGGCGAAATCGGCGCGTTTGGCTTCCGCGTGTTCGTCGATTCCGCACCGGTACTGGAGCGCGCACTGGCGCGCAACGCCGGGTTGGGCTGGATCGGCAAACATACCTGTCTGATCGATCGCAACGGCGGCTCGTGGTTTTTCCTGGGCGAGATCTATCTCGACGTGCCGCTGCCGATCGACACACCCGCGACTGCACATTGCGGCACCTGCACGCGCTGCATCGATATCTGCCCCACCCAAGCCATCATCGCGCCGTACCGGCTGGATGCGCGCCGCTGCATCGCGTACCTCACCATCGAACACGACGGCCCAATTCCCGAAGACATGCGCAAGCCGATCGGCAACCGCATCTTCGGCTGCGACGATTGCCAGCTGATCTGCCCCTGGAACAAGTTCGCCAAGCGTACGGACGAAACCGATTTCCGCGCCCGCAATGAACTCGACGTGGCAACGCTGCCGCAGCTGTTTGCTTGGGACGAAGACGAATTCCTGCGCCGCACCGAGGGCAGCCCGATCCGCCGCAGCGGACACGAACGCTGGCTGCGCAATATCGCCGTGGGTCTGGGCAACGCGCCCGGCACACCAGAGGTTATCGCCGCACTGGAAGCGCGTCGCCACGACGACTCGGCGCTGGTGCGCGAACACGTTGGTTGGGCGCTGTCGCAACACGGTCTGTGAGCCAACGGGCATTCGCTGGCGTGTCTCGCGCCTGAGGCGCCTGCGGCCGCTACGTGTACGCGCTGGTCGTCGATGCGGCCTCCAATTGCATGGGCGTGTGTCAGCTAGTCACCCACGGTCTTCTTCGCTACGGGATAATGCGGCGATGGCCGAGCGCAACGAACAGATCCTTACTCCCAGCCAGCTCAATGCGCTAGCGCGCGACCTGCTGGAAGGCAGCTTCCCGCTCGTATGGGTGGAAGCCGAACTGAGCAGCGTCACCCGGCCCTCGTCGGGGCATCTGTATTTCACGCTGAAGGATGCGCGTGCGCAGATCCGTTGCGCGATGTTCAAGCCCAAAAGCACCTGGCTGAAATTCCAGCCGCGCGAAGGCTTGCGCGTGCTGGCACGCGGGCGCCTGACCCTGTACGAAGCACGCGGCGACTACCAGCTGGTGCTCGACCATATGGAAGAAGCCGGCGAAGGCGCGTTGCGTCGCGCCTTCGACGCACTGCGTGCACGCCTTGCTGCAGAAGGCCTGTTCGATGCCGAGCGCAAGCAGTCACTGCCGGCGCATGTTCAGCGGCTAGCGGTCATCACTTCGCCCAGCGGCGCGGCGGTGCGCGATGTGCTCAGCGTACTGGCGCGGCGCTTTCCGCTACTCGAAGTGGATCTGCTGCCCTCGCTGGTACAAGGCGACAGCGCTGCCGCACAGATCACCTCGCTGCTGCAACGCGCCGATGCGTCCGGGCGCTACGACGTCATCCTGATCACCCGCGGCGGCGGCTCGCTGGAAGATCTGTGGGCCTTCAACGACGAACGCCTGGCGCGTGCGATTGCCGCTGCGCAGACGCCGGTGGTGTCTGCGGTCGGCCACGAGACCGACTTCAGCCTCAGCGATTTCGTGGCCGACGTGCGTGCGCCCACACCGTCGGTGGCGGCCGAATTGCTGGTGCCCGATCAACGCGAGCTGGTCGCGCGCGTGCGACGCGCGCAGGCCCGCATGACCCAGCTGCAGCAACACGCCTTGGGCAATGCCATGCAACGCGCCGACCGGCTTGCGCTGCGCCTGCGTGCGCATAGCCCGCAGGCGCGCCTGCAACTGCTTCATCGCCGACAGGAAGAGGCCGGTCGCCAGCTGGGTGCGCGCATGACGCAAGTGCTCGAGCGCTTGCAGGCGCGTGTGCAGCGTGGGCACGCGCAGGTGCAATCACACAACCCGCAACGTCATCTGGCCGGCTTGCAGCAACGCCTGCGGGCATTGCATCCCCAGGCGGCGATGCAACGACGCTTGCAGCACGATCAACTGCAGCTGCGCAGCATTGCGCGCTCGCTGGAAGCGGTCAATCCGCTGGCCACGGTTGCGCGTGGCTACGCCATCGTGACCCGCCCTGCCGATGGCAGCGTGGTGCGCAGCGCCGCCGAGGTGGCAGCAGGCGAGCGCCTGCGCGCACAGCTGGCCGATGGCAGCATCGAGGTGCGCGTAGAGCCCGGCGAGCGCTGACGGCAAGCCATGCGCGACATTGTGGCTCCTGCAGCACTGCCGACGCTCAGCGCCGCCATGCACTCTTCGCAGGCGCCCACTCCATGGAGTGCCAGGAGGGCCTGCGCGGTGCCAGAGAGGACCTTCGACACGCCAGGGGTGGCGAGTGAATCCGGGATTTCGCTGAAGCAAGGCCGCCAGCAGCGCTTCAGCGGCGCGCACCTTCGCATGGTGGAAGGTGCGCGGTGGCGATGATTGCTTGTCGATCAACCGCTCTGGAAAACGTTATGCACCGCCTTGTTCGTTCCGAGCAGCATTAGGAGCGACTCGCTGTTTCCGCAATCGGCGTCTGCGCTGCATGCTGCCAGCCCTCCATCAGCAGATTGGCCAGCACCACCGGATCGTGGTCGAAGTGATGCCCACCCGGGCGTGCCAGCACCTGCACGCCGCGCGCGCGCAGTTCCGGGCACAGCGTGTCTTTTTCTTCGTCGCCGTAGATGCATTGCAGGCGGTGCGCGTCCAGCGACTGGATGGCCGGCTCCACATCGCGCTCGGCATCGTTATGCCAGCCCAGCCAGCCACCGACGCGCACCTTGAAGTCGGCCTTGTGGCCAAGGCCGAGCAAGCTGACGAACTGCACCGAGGCGCGTTGCTCCGGCGAGAGTTCCGGATAGGCGAACGGCAACACATCGGCACCGAACGAATAGCCAACCAGGGCGACGTGCTGAATATGCCAACGCTCGCGATAGCTGGCGATCACCCGGTCCAGATCCGCGCCCACTTGCTGCGGCGTGCGGCTGCCCCAGAAGTAGCGCAGGCTGTTCCAGCCCACCACCGACACGCCCTGCTGCTGCAGCTGCGCTGCAATGCCTTTATCCAGTTCGCGCCAGCCGCCATCGCCGGAGAGCATCACCACCAGACGGTCGCTGCCGGGTGCGTGCAGTTCTACGAGCGGCAAATCACCCAGGCTTTGAGATTGCGCAGCCGGGAAGTGGCCGCGTACAGCCGCAGCAATCTGCATCGGACTGGAGTCATCGGCCAAATTGTCGAGGAAACCCTGACTGACATTGGGCATATCGCGCGAGCACGCCAGCCCTGGATCCTTGTTACCGGCGTCGGCGACTACCGCGCCGGCCAGCACGTCCGGCGCGGCCGAGGCGACTGCCTGGCGCACCAGCACTGCGCCGTCGCCCTGCCCCACCAACACCGGCGGCAGGAACGCATCGACATGTTCGGCGCGCAATAATTTCTTGCCCAGCCGCTCGGCATCGTCGGCCAGCGAGCTACAGGCGACCTGATGCGCGCGCGCGTGTTCGCGGTACTTGGCGGTGTCGACCACCGCGACCAGCGCGCCATCGTTGCTCAGCGTGTCGGCCAGCCGCTGGCTGTCCTCTGGATGGCTACTGTCGGGCAGCAAGATCACCATCGCCTTGGGCGTGCCTTCCGGGCGAATAACTTCGACCGAGCGGTAATGCCCGGCGGTATTACTGTTCTGCAAATGCCGCGCCACGGCGTAGCCGCTGCCGCCAATCAGCAAAGCCGCCATGACCCAACGAAACATCTCGATCCCCATGCCCATTACGGCGTCCCCATCATGCTCATGGTAATTTGACCACAGCAGACACAGCCGGTTTCATCGTGATGCGTCCGCCGTTCTCATCCATTAAGCAAGTTGAACAAAGTATATTGCGCGTGACGGCCTGGCTGGCAACCCACAGGCTGCAGTTGTGCTCTACAACGCTCATGGAACGGCGAGAACTCCCCCTATCAAAAACTCCGCGGTCTTAGAACCTGTTCACGATCTCCTGAGCAGCAGTGCCAGGAACGCCAGATGGATGAACTGCAAGCTGGTATTGAGCCTTCGCTCGCAGTTCTTCCATAGCCTCCGGTTCTTCTCCAGCCAGGCAAAGCTGCGTTCGACACTCCAGCGCTTGGGCATGACCTTGAAGGTATGCAGCTCGCTGCGCTTGGCAATCTGTACGGTGACATGCTTGCCCAGAATGTCCTGTACGCCCTCGGCGAAGGGATCTCCGATGTAGCCGCTGTCGCACAGCAGGCGTTTCACCCGACCTAAACCCGATCGGCAGCGTTTCAATGCCTCCAGCGCACCTTGA
>NZ_JBBYGR010000072.1:0-42580 GCF_038405005.1 Xanthomonas sp. JL1
GCCCGAACGACGAGGCCACTTCGGCCGGCGATTCGCCTTCGCCCATCCGTTGCAACGCCATCAGGCGCATTTCTTCCAGCACTGCCCGCGATACCAAACGTCCGTCTCTCTTCTTCATGGATGGTTGGACAGCAGACACCGGCATTTGCTCCCTAATTTACTGACTTATGAGTAACGCACAGAAAGTCACTTCTTCTGCAACAAACGCGGCACCTGCGCAGCCGCATGGGTCCAGATCGCAAGCCAGACGCCGAGCTGCGTCATCAAGCCGCGGTGGCGAGCTTCGAACTTGCGGAAATAGCGCCACAATCCACGATGTTTGTGCCACTCCACGAAAAATGGCCGCGCGCGGCTGGAGACGCCGCGCACATGCACTACCTGCAGATCGTTGGCCACCGCAACCAGGGCACCGGCCTGGCGGGCACGCCGGCACAGGTCGAGGTCTTCGGCATGCAGGCGATAACTGCCGTCCCAGCCGTCCAGCCGGTCGAACAGGCTGCGCTGCATGAGCATCAACGCGCCGGAGATGGCGTCTACCGGCTGCAGGGCCCGCGACGGGTCGGCCGGCACCGTCAGATTGGCGGCAGCACGCGGCGCGCGCAGCATCGCCGCAAAATCCGGGTCGCGGCGGCGCACAGCCATATCCGGACGCCCTTGCTCATCCACCTGCTCCACTCCCAGCAGTACCGCCGGATGCCCCGCTGCGCGGTCGCATAGCTGCAGCAAGGTGTCGCGCGCGACCATCAAGTCGGGGTTGATAAAGACCAGCCAGGGCGCCTGCGAGTCGCGCGCGCCCTGATTGCACGCAGTGGCGAAACCGGGGTTATCGGGGTTGGCGATGAAATGCAGCCGCGCATCGGCCAGGGCATGACGCTGCACGACTTCCAGGGTGTCGTCGCTGGAAGCGTTGTCGACCACCCGGATCTCGCTGATGCCCTCGGCCGCGCGCAATCGCGACAGGCAGGCATCGATGGTGCTGCTGCTCTGATAGGTGACAACGACGGCGGCGATCTGGACGGCAGTCATCCGCCCATTATCCGGTGCCGGAGCGGCGCAGCGCCATCTCAAGTTCGCAGCTGCAAGCTACGCATCAGGCGTTGTCGCGGCTGCATTGCGTTGATATTCCCGGGCGGGCTGGACATTGCGCCACGCTCCTGCTTGCAGGCAGTCACTCGCGCCGTATGCGCTTGGCGGCATGGCGACCCATGCTGGCAAAGCGCATACTGCGCGTCGGGAGCCGCCGTGCGGTCTCCGTTTACGACATTTTGAGCGACCTGCAAAACGACTGCGCAGCCACCAGGCGGGCGCGGGCGGCACTCGATGCATGTAACGCGCGTACATCCGCTTCAGAGCACACCGCCCACACCCATCTGATCGCCAGTTGTTTTGCCAATCGCTTTTGGTGCACTCCCACACCTGATTGTTGAGATGACGGCTAGCGATCTTTCGGTTTCGCGCTGCCTTTTCATTCCCTGCATCGCCGCTGCCTGATGGCGGATGCGATGCGACGACGGCCTGGCAGCGCCGTTCTTGTCATTGCCGGCGCGAGTGCCGGGTCCGCCGCTTCGCCCCCTTTCCATTGGTCTATACCACTCACCGGGGCAGAGCGATCCGTGGGTCTGTCAGGAATCAGGCCATGAACGTGCCGCATCAGGTGCATGGCATGAGCCTGGAACTGGCGCTGCCGGACTGGCCGGTGCTCACCACCGATGAAATCCATCGCGTGCTGCATGGGTGTGCAGCCGCAGGCCGGCTCATTGCGGTGCGATGGCAGAGCGCGCGCCCGTTCTCGGCAGCAGCTTGCGTGGACGCTGAAAGCGGCCCGGTCATCGTCAAACGCCACCATCGCAGCGTGCGCAGCGTCGCCGCGCTGCGCGAGGAACACAACTTTATTGCCCATCTGCGCTGGGCCGGCGCGCCAGTGGCGGAGGTGCTGCACGACGCCCAGGGCTGCACCGCACTGACGTACGACGAGTGGGTGTACGAAGTGCAGCGCGTCGGCGCCGGGCGCGACCTCTACCGCGATGCATTGTCGTGGACACCGTTCACCGACGTGGCACATGCGCGGGCGGCCGGCGCTGCGTTGGCGCAACTGCACAGCGCCGCCCAGGGCTTCGATGCGCCGGTGCGCTCCACCAGCGTGCTGGTCGCCAACCTGCGGCTGTTTGCGCAGGCGGACCCGCTGCAGGCGTTGCACGATGCATTGCCAACGCGGCCGCACCTGGCAGCCGCCTTGCAATACCGCCCCTGGCAACACGATCTCGCCACCCATCTGCTGCCCTGGCATGCGCGCGCGTGGCCGCTGCTGTCTGCGCCGGGCGCGCTACCGCCGCTGTGGACGCATGGCGATTGGCACGCGTCCAACCTGCTGTGGGACACCGACGACGGGCACACCCGCGTCAGCGCCATCTTCGATTTCGGGTTGAGCGATTGCAGCAGCGCACTGTTCGATCTGGCGACCGCCATCGAGCGCAACCTCATCCCCTGGCTGCGCCTGGACACCGGCGCACGCGCGCAGGCCGAACTGGCACAGCTCGACGCGCTACTGGATGGCTATGCGCAGCATCGTCCACTGGATGCCAACCAGTTGCGCCGCCTGGCCGCACTGCTGCCGATCGTGCATGCCGACTTCGCCTTGAGCGAAATCGAATATTTCGCCGGCATCACACGTTCGCCCACCAACGCCGACATCGCCTATCACCGCTATTTGCTCGGCCATGCGGACTGGTTTACCAGCGCCGATGGCCAGCACCTGCTTGAGCATCTGCACGCGCGTGCGCGCCGGCTGCCGTGAGCGCCCTCATTTCTCTTTCCTGTCGAGCGTTGTCAATGTCTGCGACCTTCCCCCTGCTCTCCCGCTGCCCGCTCGCGCTGGTATTGGCGTTGTGCTGCACCCCTGCACTGGCGCAGCAGCAACCCGACGCCAATGCCGTCGAACTGGATGCGGTCAACGTGCGTGGCGAGCGCGTCGAGACCAGCACGGCATTGAGCGGATTCGGCGCAACCCGGCTGCTGGACGCACCCGCGTCGATCGCGCTCATCGATCGTCAGCAATTGCTCGATCGTCAGGCACGCGTGCTCAGTGAAGTCCTGCGTGCCGATGCTTCCGCTGGCGATGCGTATGCGCCCATTGGCTATTACGAAAACTTCGTGGTGCGCGGCTATTCGCTCAATGCCGCCAACAGCTACCGTATCAACGGCATGAGCGCGGTGGGCGAACAATCGATCGCGTTGGAAAACAAACAGCAGGTGCAACTCCTCAAGGGTCTGGCCGGGTTGCAGTCGGGCGTCAACGAACCGGCCGGGCTGATCGACTACCGCACCAAGCGGCCCGAGCACGTGCGCAGCGTGACCCTGGGCACCGACGAACAAGGCTCACGCTATCTCGCCGCCGATCTGGGCGACTGGTTCGGTGCCGAACGCACGCTGGGCGTGCGCATCAACGCCGCACGCGAAGACATCGACAGCGATGTCGATCATGCCGACGGCTACCGCAATTTCCTGTCGCTGGCCGGCGACTGGAAGATCACCCCGCAAGCGCTGTTGCAGCTGGACGTGGAATATCAGCATCGGCAACAGCGCTCGGTGCCGGGCTATCAACTGCTGGGTGGCACGCAGGTGCCGCGTGATATCGATGTGCATCGCCTGCTCGGCTACCAGCCGTGGGCACGTCCGGTGGAAATGGATTCGCTCAACGCGCAGTTCCGGTACGCCTACCAGTTCAACGACGACTGGCGCGCCACTGCCGACGCATCGCGCAGCCGCTCGACGATCAACGACTTCTCTGCGTTCGCCTGGGGCTGTTATGGCGCGGCAAGCTGCGCCGACTTCGCCACGCCGAACTTCTTCAGCGCGCAGGGCGAGTACGACGTCTACGATTACCGCAGCCCCGACGACACCCGCGTGCACAATCAACTGCGTGCCACGCTGGAAGGCCGTGTCGCTACCGGCGCGCTGGAACATCGCCTGAGCGTCGGCGGCGAATGGTTGCGCCGCACCATCGACCGTTTTGGCTCAGTCAACGCATTCGTCGGCAGCGGCAGCATCGACCGCGACCCGGAGGTGTTTGCGCAGACCGATGTGCCGCTGGCCCCAAAGCAGCGCCGACTGGATAGCCGCCAGCGCGCGCTCGTGTTGGCCGACCGCATCGGCCTGGGTGCGCAATGGGAACTGTCGCTTGGCGGGCGCTACGTGCAACTGGACGAACGCAGCTTCGATCGCGACGGCCTGCTGGAACGACGCATGCGCAAAGACACGGTGCTGCCGCAGGCGGCGCTGCTGTTCAAGCCGCAGCAGAACGTGTCGCTGTATGCCAGCTACGCCAAGAGCCTGGCGGCCGGCGGCACGGCGCCGTGGTTTGCCGATAACGCCGACGAGATCCTGCCGCCCACCAATGCATATCAGCTGGAAACCGGCGCAAAGATCGACCTGCAGAGCCTGCGCCTGGGCGCGGCATTGTTCGACATCCGTCAGGCCTATCAGTTCACCCAACCGCAGGCCGATGGCGGTCTGCTCTATGTGCAGCAGGGCCGCCTGCACAACCGCGGCCTGGAGCTGTCTGCCGACGGTGCAGCGACCCGGCAGCTGCGTCTGTTCGCCAGCATCGCAGCAATCCGCGCGCGTGCAGAAGACACCGACATTGCCGAGTATGAGGGCCATCAGGCGATCAACGTGCCCAAGCTGCGCGCCAGCGTGCAGGCCGATTACAGCGTGCCCGGCGTCGATGGACTGGCGCTGCTGGCCGGCGTGCAATACAGCGGGCGCAAGTTCGCCGACCGCCTCGGCAACGCCAGCGTGCCGGCCTACGCCGTGGCCAATCTGGGTGCGCGCTACGCCACGGCGCTGGGCGGGCTGGCGACCACCTGGCGTTTGAACGTGGACAACGTGTTCGATAAGCGCTATTGGCGCGATTCCGGCGAATATCAGGGCGATGCGTATCTGTTCCCCGGTGCGCCGCGCACTGCGCGGCTGACCGTGCAGGTGGATTTCTAGATCGCCATGGCATGCACTCGCTACATGCCTTCCCGTGCCTGCGCGGGAAGAACGCGCAAGTGATGCGCTGCTTGGCAGCGTCGGCCGCCGACGCATCCGCAAGATGCTGTGATCAGCGGCTTGTCACCTGCCTTGCTGGCATGTTGCGCGCCGTGCGTTTGCTGCACGCAGCATCCGGGTTCGAAGGGCGGCTACCAGGACCTAGCAAGCATTCGTCAGGCGGGTATGAACGGCGCTGCGGAACCGGAGTTTTTGCGAGATGTACGCCACACCGCGCACTGGACGCCCCTGCATGGCGACTGCGCAGTGGTTTTGTTAGCCGCCCTAAGTTGTCTTACGCATCTCCACCATAATCCACACCGCACCAGATCCCGTATGTCGCTGCTCGAATCCATCGCCGTCGCGATCAACCTGCTGGGCGTGTGGCTGACCGCGCGGCGCATTCGCTGGTGCTGGCCGGTGGGCATCGTGGCGGTGGCGTTGTACGCGTGGCTGTTCTATCAGTGGAAGCTGTACTCGGACATGCTGCTGCAAGGGGTCTATGTGCTGACCCAGCTCTACGGATGGTGGCACTGGCAACGCGGAAGCCCTGCAGACACGCGCATCCGCCCGCTGCCGATGCCGGTGATGGAATGCTGGCTCTCGCTGTGCATCGGCGCCGCGTTCGCTGCGTCACTCGGCGCCTACATGCATTACCGCACCGATGCGGCGCTGCCGTGGCTGGATGCGGCGCTTGCCAGTTTCAGCCTGGTGGCCAGCCTGTGGGCAGCACGCAAGCGTATCGCCAACTGGGTGTTGTGGATCGTACTCGACTGCGTTTATGTCGGCGTCTTCATCAGCAAGGGGCTGCACCCTACTGCCGCGCTCTACGCCGGCTTCGTGGCGCTTGCGGTGTACGGCTGGCGCAGCTGGAAAACCCAACAGAACCCGAACCTGGCTAGCGCACGCTGAGCCAGGCGCGTTTTGTGCACGCGTTCTTCTTTACCATCGCAACATGCACGCCTTCCACCTCATGGCATTGCCTAGATCCCGCGCCTTCCATCAACGGTTCGCCGCATGAGCGTGTCGCGCCAGCACACCATCACCGAAGCGATCTCCGCACAGATTGCAGCAGGCGAATGGGGTCAGGATCAACGCTTGCCGGTGGAACGCGCATTGGCCGAGCGGTTCGGCTGCACCCGCATCACGCTGCGCGAAGCCTTGCAACAACTTGAAGCCGAAGGCCGCATCTACCGCGAGAATCGTCGCGGCTGGTTCGTCAGCGCGTCGCGCGTGCGCTACGACCCCACCAGCATCGCCGGTTTCATGCAGTACGTGGCCGCGCAAGGGCGCAAGCCGCGCACCGAATTATTGAGCGCTACCAGACAGGTCGCGGGCGCTGCCTACGCTGCGGCATTGCGATTGGATAGCCCGTACGACGAGGTTTTCGTGCTGCAACGTCGGCGTTGGATCGATCGTCGCGCCGTGCTGCTGGAAACCAATGTGGTGCTCGCGGCCTGGGCGCCGGGCCTGCTCGAACACGATCTGGCCGGGTCGCTGTCGACGGTGTTCAACCAGCAACTCGGCCTGTTTCTCAGCCGCGCGCAACTGTCGATGCACCCGGCCGGTTTGGACGCAGCACAGGCGATGCTGCTGCAGTCCGCTCCCGGCACGCCGTGCTTCCGTCTGCAGCGGATCAGCTTTGCCGAAGATGGCCGCGCGGTGGAACTGGATATCGAATCCTGGCGTCATGACGCAGTGGATGTGGTGGTGCGGACAGAGGCACCGACGCGGTCGGCGCTGTAGCGACGGGAATCGGGAATCGGGAATCGGGAATCGGGAATCGATTAAGAGCATGCCTCGCCGTCATCTTGGTTGCGGGTGCGGCGCCTCATTACAGACTCATTGCAACTGTCGCGATGGATGCGGGTGGTGTGCTCGGAGCAGAGCGCACAGGTGGCACCTGCAGTGGCTGGCAGCGGCTGCACACGGATGCCGACTGTGCGGTGGTGTTTCGGTCGCTTGATCAAGTGCATCACTGTGTCGATCCGAGGACCCTGCGAAGCACGGTCGCGAGACGACCAAGAGCCGCTAACAACAAGACGTGGCGGGCAGCCGTCAGGTGGCCGTAGCCGGCGCACGGGAAACCGCAGTGGACGAGTGGTGTACGCCGCACAACGCACCGGGCGCAAACATCTGGCTGTGCGCGAAATTGCGTTGTCAGCTGCTCTACGCGTCGAACAACGCGCGTTGCGGATCCGGTGGCGGCAGGTCGGCCAGTAAGTGGGTCAGCTGATCGCGCTGCGCACGCAGCGGGTCGTGCATCAGGAAGTTGGCCAAACGGGCATGCCAGGCCGGCCAGCGGGTAGCCAAGGCATCCATGTCGCCATCGGCCGGGCGGCCCTCGTGTGGCGAGGCGACGAAAGCGGTACCGCACAACACATTGCGCCAGCCCAGCCCGCCCATGCGCAGACTCAAATCCACCAGCGCGGCGTACCACGAACCATAGCTGCTGGCATCCAGGCCGCCGGCCTTGCGCCGTGCAGCGCCACGCAACAGCACCGCGTGCCCGATCGCCGATGGAAGTTCCGGATGCAGCGGCGGCATTGCGGCACAGGCAGCGGCAAGCCGCTCCGTTGCATCCGGCATGGGGTTGAGTTCGCCCAGCCGCGGCCAGCTGCAGGCTTCGCCCACATTGCTCCAAGGCGTGGCGGTGGCAATCGCGGCGTCGCGTGCGAAACATGCGGTCAGTTGCTGCAACCACCCAGGCAACGGGCGGGCATCCACTCCGAGCACCACCACGTCGGCATCGCCGCAAGCGATGAGCATTTCGTCCAGATGCGCGACCTCGCCCAGCATGCGCTGGCGACGGGTGTGATGCGCCTGCAATTGCGTGCGCACCAGCCAATGCTCGATTACTGCGCGCCCACGCGGGCCAGCTTGCGCATCGTCGGCCAGCCATACCCGCGTGCCTGCGGGTGTGGCGGCATCCAACGCCCCCAGACATGCATCCAACGCCTCCTCGTCGGTGCCGACCGGCACCAACACGACCGGCAGCGCTGCACTCATTGCGGTTTCTGGCTGGGCTTCAGCGGCTCCATGGCCTTGAATTTCTGACCATATTCGTCGGTGAGATTGCGCGCTTCCTGCGGGTTGCGCACGATCGAGGGAGTGATCAGCACGATGACTTCGCGGCGGGCGCTGTTACGGCTCTTGGATCCAAACAGCGCGCCAACAACCGGTAGCTTGCTCAGGAAGGGAATTCCGTTACTGCCATCACTGGTCGTATCGTCGATCAGACCGGCCAACATGATCGTATCGCCGCTCTGCACGGCAGCTTCCGTCTTTACACGGCGCGTATTGATATCAACGTTACAAGCGGCGGCATTGACCGTCGCAGTAGCCGAAGTACAGGCAGCGGGACGATCACCAGGACTACTGACTTCCTGCACGATATCCAAGAACACCATGCCGTCCTTGGTCACACGCGGACGCACTTTCAGGATTACGCCAGTGTCGATGTACTGCACCGAGGAAAAGCTGCTGTCGCTTCCGAGACCGGTATTGATAGACGTCGAATTGATCGCAATACGTGAGCCAACATTCAGCGTTGCCTCGGCGTTGTTGCGTACAAAAACAGAAGGCGTTTGCAGAAGACGCACATTAGTCACCTCATCAAGTGCATGGATGATCGAGGCCGCATTCTTGCCCAAGAACGTCCACTGAGCGCCTTTTTCACCGGTGATTTTCCCAGCGATATCTCCCCAAATGTTTCTCCCTGCTGCGCTTGCCAAGCCGGCACCAGCGCCAATGCCGGTGCTATTGGCGGCCGAATCCGCTGCAGCATTCACCGAGTTCTCGAAGTACCAATTCACACCATACTGCAGCTTGCCAGTCAAATTCACCTCGGCCACCTGCGCTTCGATATGCACCTGCATCGGCATCACGTCGAGCTTTTCGATGACATCGCGGATCGAGCTCCAGGCCTGCGGCGTGGAGCGCACCAGCAAGGTATTGGTCTCGGCCACCGCCGATACACCCACCTTGTCGCCGGCCACATCCAGCGTCACCGCGCCGTTGCCATTGCTGCGCGGCGACAGCTGCAGGCTGCCGTTACCCAGACCACCACTGCTGCTGCCACCTCCACTGCTGCCGAAGCTGCTGCCCGACGAGCTGCCATCGCCGCTGTCGCCGATGCTGCCGCCGGTCATGCCGGAGCTGCCACCCATGCTGCTGTCGCGATTGCCGAGCGCGCCGCCAAGCACGCTGGTTTCCGACCCTGGCACCAGCGATGCATTGGAATCGCCGCCGCTGCTGTGGCCGCCGAACACTTCCGACAGACGATCCGCCAGGTCCTTGGCCTTGATGTACTTCAACTCGTACGAAAACAGCCGTACCCCGCCGCCGGCACTGTCGATACGGTCCAGCCACTGCTGGATCTGGTCCAGGTAGCGCGGCTGCGGAGTAATCACCAGCAAGGCATTGGCGTTTTCCAGCGGCATGAAGCGGAACATGCCGGCGCTGGGGGTCTTGCTCTGCTCGCCGAATACCTTCTCCAGATCGGCGCTGACCTTTTCGGCCTTGCCGGACTGGATCGGGAACACGCCCACCGACATGCCCGACAACCAGTCCACGTCGAAGATCTGCACGGTGCGCAGGTAGTTTTCCAGCTCGGCGCGGGTACCGCCCAGGGTGATCACGTTGCGCGCCGGGTCGGTACCGACGATGGCATTCGGGCGCGCATAGGGCTCGAGCACCTTCTTCATTTCGCTGGCCGAGATGTACTTCAGCGGCACCACGCGTACCTCGAAACCGCGCGCGGCCGAGGGCGAGGCGGTGCTGGGCGCGACGGTGCCGGCCAATGCCTGGTCGGCCGGCACGATGTTGTAGCGGCCACCGCTGAACACCATGCGGGCATTGTTCCAGCCCAGCACCATCTCCAGCAGGTTCAGCGCCTGCGCGGGCGAGACCGGATTGGGCGTGGCCAGGGTCACGGTGCCCTGCACGCCGGGCGCGATGACGTAGTTCTGACCAAGCATGTCGCCCAGGATGGCCTTGACCACGGCCTGCACCGATTCGCCTTCGAAATTGAAGGTAGCGCTGCCGCTGCTGGCCATGCCCAGCGTGGGCGCCGGCGCGGACGCGGCGCTCTGGTTGATCATGGTGCCGCTGCCGCGCCGGATCACCGGGCTGGGCTTGGCGCTGGCCTTACCGTCGGCACTCTGCTCGGCGGTGGTTTGAGTGGCGCCGGCAGCGCCGACGTTCGGATCCAAGCGCGCGTCGCGGCGCACGTCCGGCGGCGGAGTGGTGGCGCAACCGGCCAGCAGGCCAATCAGCAGGGATACGGGAAACAGGCGCGGCGTCATGCGTTCACTCATTGGGTCTGACCGGGGGGAGAGCCGCTCTGGCGCTGCTGTTGCAGCTGGCGGCGTCGGGCTTCGATGCGTTCGCGGATGGCACGCATCTGATCGTCGGAGGGGCGTGGAGCTTCCTGCGCGCCATCGCTACGCTGCGGCTGCACGGTTGGCAGTGCCTGCCAGCCGGGCTGTTGCACCGGCGGCACGGATTGCGGTTGCGGTTGCGGTTGCGGTTGTTGCTGTTGCGGCGGCGGCACGGCAACTGCCGCAGCGTCGGGAGACGGCACCGGCGCAGTCGCAGTACCGGCACCACGTGCGGCGGCATTGGCAGTGGGCGGCTGCCCGCCCTGGCCGTTGAACACGTGCAATTCCAGCGTTTGCGTGCCGCTGGGGCCTTCGATGGTGGCGCTACGCGGCTGCAAGGCGAGCAGGCGCCAGCCTTTGACCGCATCACCGCCCAGTTGCACGCGCACCGAATCCTGTGGGTCCAGGCTCAACGTCGCCATCTTGAAGGTATCGGTCAGCAGCACGCCGGTCAGGCGCACTGTCGAAGCAGCGCCGCTGCCGTCGTTGCCGGACAGGAAGAACGGATGCGGCAGGCGGTCTTCGGCGAACGCCGGATGCGCGGCGATTTCCGAATATTTTTCGAACGCGCCCAGGCGCTCCGGTGCCGGTGCCGGTAACGTGGGCAGGCGCTGCACCAAGGCCGGGTCGTCGGGCAGCAGCTCGACGCGCTTGCCCAGGCCGGCAACGGCCAGCGCGCACACCAGCATCGCCCACCCGACCACGGTGGCCAGCAACCAGGTGCGCAGGCCGATCATGTCAAGGCGCATTGCTGGCCTCCGCGGCGTTGGGAGCGGCAGGTGCGGTTTCGTTATTCAGCGGTGCGGCGCTGGCGCCCGGGCGCAGATAACCGGCCAGTTCGAAGGCAATATCCAGACCATTGCCGCTTTCGTTCGGCGAGAGCTGGTAGCGCTGCGCCATCACGTTGAGGTTGTCCACGAACAACCGCGGCGTGCCGTTTTCCAGGCTGTACAGCACCGAAGCCAGTTCTGGCGTGCCGCAGCGCAAACGCACTTGCACCGCCACGCGGGTGAAGCGGTTCTTGCTCTCGGGCTGCAGCGGCGAACGGTTGCTGATGGCGCAACTGCGGTTACCGGGGCTGGCTTCCACAACCGCGCGCTCGAGGCGCTGCACCAGCCCAGCGGAGGCGAGTTCGGCCGAGGTTTCCGGCAAAAAGCCTGGGCGGCTTTCCAGCGTCTGACGCGCCTGCCGCAGCCGCTTGCTGACTTCCGTTGCCTGCTGCAGCTGCACACGCACGCGCAGTTCGCGCTCGCGTAGCGCTTGCAGGTCGTCCTGCACCGCAATCATCGGTTGCGTGAACCACGGGTGCACCAGCACCAGGTAGGCCACGCCGAGCACCAGCAACAGCAGGCCCAAAGCGATCCAGCGATCGCGCTTAACGCTGCGTGGCATCGGCCGCCTCCTTCGCATCGGGGCCGGCAAGTTCGGCGGTGATGGTGAAGCGGTCGACGTTACGGCCGGCATCGCTCTGCAGCACGCCGGTCAGCGATGGCGTGCGCCACAGCGGCGAGCCTTCCAGACGACGCACCAGCGAAGAAGCTTCATTGCTCAATCCGATCAACTGCAATTGCCCGCCTTCGACTGAAAATTTTTCCAGATAGGTGCCACCGGGCAAACGCCGGCTCAGTTCGTCCCAGATCTCCACCGAGGTCGGGCGGGTCGCGCGTTGTTGCTGGAAGAACCGCGCGCCTTCAACCAGATCCATCAATTGCTGGCGTTCGGCAGCGACCTGGCGCGCGCGCGCGGCGTTGGCCTGCACCTTGGCGCGCAGATCGTCGGCGGCCTGGCGGCGATTGTCGAGCAGCAGCCAGCCGGCCACCGCCAGCAAGACCAGCGCTGAAGCGGCAAGCAGCAGATTCCAGCGCTGCATCGGGTCGCTGCGGCGCAGGCGGCGTGCCGGCGGCAGCAGGTTCACACCAAGTGGCAGGCCTTTCGCATCGGTGACATCGATGCCCGACAGCGCGCTGTTCCATGCGTCCGGCACACCGGCCGGGCCATCGATCATGCGCCGCGGCACCACCACCAGTTCGGCATCGAACTGGCCGTCTTCGCGCACGTCAAGCACGCGCGCATCGAAATACACCTGGTCGGCGGTGAACGGGGTTTGCCGATCGATCTCGAAACGCGCCACATCCTGCAACCGCGCCGCGGCCGCGGCAGGCAGGCGCAATGGCCGGCGCAGCGCGTGCGCGGCCGGCAACAGCCAATGCCGCGGCAGGCTTTCCAGCGCAGTCGGCAGCAAGCTATTCACTTCCTGCGGATGGACCGGCCACGGCAGACTGGCGACGCTGTCGCAGCTATGGTCGCGCTGGCGCAGCAACTGCAGCGCGTCGCCGTCCTGTTGCAACAACAGGCGTGCCTGCGACAAACCCAATTGCCATTGCCACCGCTGCGGCAGCCAGGCCAGCAGCGATTGTTGCCACCAACGCCAGAACCCTCCGGCTCCCGGCATGGCGCGTACGCCGATACGACCCAAGGTATCCCGCCATGCGGTCATTGCACTGCTGCTCCCTCTTCCCAACGCAACACGGTATAGGCCGACCCTGGTAATGCGGACGCGCCGGTCGACACCAACGCCCGCAACACAGCCTCGCGTCCCTGACTCAGTCGCGCCCGGCTCTCGATACTATAAGTGCCCGAGCCACCGATCGTCGCGTCGCTGCCCGGCAAACCCAGCGGCGCGTCACGCTGGGCCAGCAGTTGCTGCGCGTCCAGCCCCATCGCGGTGAGCACCGGGGCCGGCGCAAAACGCGCTTCAGGCCGCGAACGACCGCTGTACAGCGTGACGTTGGGCAACAGCTTGCGATACAGCTCGCCATCGATGCCCAGCACCAGGCGCAGTTCGCCCAGCGTTTCGAATGGGCTGTCTTTTGCGCCATACGGCAGACCGGCATCGGCGTAATCGCGATCTTCTGCGCCACCGCCGGGCTGGCTCAATGAATCGGTATCGCGCCAATCGACAATGGCACCGGCAATCCGGGTGGCGCTGGACTGGTCGCCACCGACCGCGCGCACCAGACCGGCCAGCAAGCCGGGCTCGGCCATGTTCAGATCCACCTTGCCGCTTTCATCGGTGATACGAATCTCCACGCTGGCATCGTCCATTTGCCAGCGATAGCGCCGGCCGTCTGGACGCCAGCGTGCCTGGGTGTCGGCGTCTTGCAAGCGAAACAATGCGTATTCCAGGCCAGCGCGCGCGTATTCCTGCGCCTGCGCGCCGTTGCGCAGCATGCTGCCCTGCAGTGCTTCCACGCGTGCAGTGAGCGCGAACGCACCGATCATCGCGGTGAGCAACGCGATCAACCACAACACCAGCACCAGCGCGGCACCGCGCGCGCGGCTCATTGCCCGGCCCCCGGGTTGCTGGATTGCGGCAACGCCACCACCATCGGCGGCCATGCGGCATCGTCACTGCGGATCTCGATGCGCACCATCAACGGCAAGCGGTCGTGCCATTCCCACTGCGGCAGCCACGCGCTCAGCCGGCTGGTTTGGGGATCCATACCGCGATAACGGAAATTCACCTGTTGCACGCCTTCGGCAAGTTTTTCCGGCGGCAGCGGGCTACTCTCTTCGATCGTCTTGCCGGATTGCAGCATGGTCAACGCAATCAGCAGGTTGCGCTGATCGCCATCGCCGGCCACCGACAGGTCGTGCAGATACGGCCCGCCGCGGCCAAGATAATCCGGTACGTCTGCGGCAAAGCGCAGGCGCTGCGGCTCGCCGATGAACAGGATCGGCTGCTGGCTTTGCGTATCGATGCCCATGGCGATCGGCAATGCCGCAGCCAAGCGCTGCCGCAGGAATTCTTCCACCGCACGCACCCGCTCGCTGCGTTGTGCGATCGCTTCGCCGCGCTGACTCACCGCACTGGCCGAGCGCAAGGTGGCAAACGCCAACGCCAGCCCACCGACCAACAACATCGTGGCCAGCAACACTTCGATCAAGGTGAAGCCCGCGCTGCGCGAACGGCTCATGACGGGTTGCCCTGCGCGCTGGCGGCCACCAGCCGCAAGGTGCGCCATTGCAGCATCTGATTGGGCTGCTCGCCCCAACGCACGACCAAGGTCAGTTGCAGCAGACGATGCGCGCCGGGCGATAGCGGCGCCTGCAGGTTGCGCCGCGGTTCGTCGTAAGGGCGCACATCCATCGACCAGCGAAAGTGGCCGTTCTCGAAGGTGCCTTGTTGCTGCGCGGGCTCCAGCGGCTTTTCGATGCCTTGCACCGCCAGCAGCGATTGCGCGTGCAACGTGGCGCGCGTGCTTTCATCGGCTGCGCGCACCTGGCGTGCGGCGCCGGACAACGACCCCAGCAACAGGCTCAATGCCAAGGCCAACAACGCAAAGGCGACGATCACTTCGATCAAGGTGTAACCGCGCTGACACTTCATGGCGATGGCGTCCGCAAGGGGCCCGAACGCACCTCGCCGGTGATCCAGCCCACGTCGACACGCCATCTGGCGTCCTTGACCTGCAAATCGATGCGCCCGCCGGTAGATGCGCCATCCGGGAAAAACTGGATCGCGCCCTGATCCTGCCGCGACTGCACCTGGCGCGCGCCAGTGAACCGGATCTCCAGCGACGGCGGCAGATCGCCATGATGGCCGCCGGGTGCTTCCCAGCGACGCTGCTGCGGGTCGATCAAGAACCGCTGCGGCGTGCCGGTGGCAATCGCCTGGGTGCGCGTATAGCGCAGTTGCGAGGCGATCGCCTTGCCGGCGGTGCGCAGGCGCATGCCGTCGATGCCGCCGTTCAGTGCCGCAGCGGCGAGCACGCCGGCCATTGCGATCAACGCGATGACCAGCAGCATCTCCAGCAACGAGGTGCCACGCGTGCGTGCCCGACCAGGGCCGCCCCCTCCATGCGGATGAAACAACGGCTGACACGCAACGCGCATGACGAGAGCTTATTGGTACTTGATGTCTGCGTCGTAACTGCTGCCACCGGGCTTGCCGTCCTTGCCCAGGCTCATCAGGTCGAACGGCTGACCGTCGCCGGGCACGCGGTATTCGATGGCGTGGCCCCATGGGTCGTTGAGTTCGGCCGGCTTGGCGTAAGGCCCCAACCAACCGCTGCTGTCGCCGGGCTGGGTGACCAGGTCATCGAGCTTGCTCGGCAACTTGCCGGTATCGAGCTGAAAATTCTCGATCTTGCCGGCCAGGGTCTGGATCTGCGACTTGGCCAAATTGGCCTTGCCGCGATCGGCGCCGCCGAGCACGCGACTGCCGACCAGCGTGAGGACCGCACCGATCAGCACGATGACGATGATGATTTCCAGCAAGCTCATGCCGGCCTGGCCTGCGCGCGACGGACTGCGGGTAATGGAACGCTTGATCATGAACGATTTCCTTGCACGTCGATGAAGGATGCCGCCGCCAACAAATGACACGGCGACCATTGCAATGGTTCCCGCATGGGTGTCGTGCGGTCACCGGAACGTTGTGGTGAATACGCTGCCCGGTCAAGACGACTGGCACAGCGCCGCGCGCGCTTGGCCGTTGGGCCCGGCGCGCGCGCAGGAGATGCAGTGTACGAGCGGTCCAGGCCGATTCCGAGCGCCGGCTGCGTTCGCCTGATGGCTGCACCGGTGCAGTGACCTCCGCTCTCAGCCGATTGCATTGGTGAGGTCATACAGCGGGACGAGTACTGAAATGATGACAAGCCCCACCACCGAGGCCAGCACCAGCGTGATGAACGGCACCAGCGCAGCCAGTGCGCGGTCGATGGCCTGCGCGGTTTCCAGCTCGAAGGTGTCGGCGGTCTTGAGCAGCATCGTATCCAGTGCGCCGGATTCTTCGCCCACCTGAATCATCTGCAGCGCCAGTCGCGGAAAGCGCTTGCCGCGTGCCAGCGACATCGACAGGCCATGGCCGTTCTTGACGTCGTCGGCCGCGTTAGCGACATCCTCCACCAACGCCAGATTGGACATCACATTACGCGCGATGCCGATCGCCGCCAGCAGCGGCACGCCATTGCGCAGCAAGGTGCCCAACGTGCGTGTCAGGCGTGCGGTTTCCAGCCGCGCGATGAGGCTGCCGACCACTTTCTGGCGCAGCAGCCATTCGTCCAGCGACGCACGGAATGCGGCATTGCGACGCTTGCGATCCAGCCACAGCCCCAGTACGCCCGGCACCACGATCAGCACCAGCCACCAGTCGCGCACCAGCAGGCCAACGCTCAACACCGCCTGGGTAAACCACGGCAGTGCCACATCCAGGCTTTCGTACATCTGCGCAAATTGCGGCACCACATAACCGAGCAGGAACAGCAGCGCGCAGCCCACCACCGCGAGCAGGATCGCCGGGTAGATCAACGCGTTGATCACCTTGCCCCGGAGCGCACGGCTGCGCTCCAGATAATCGGCCAGCCGTTGCAGCGTGTCCTGCATGCTGCCGCCGGCTTCGCCCGCGCGCACCATGTTGATGTACAGCTTGGAAAACAGCCCGTGCTGGCGCTCGAGTGCGGACGACAATGGCGCACCGCCGCGCACGGTATCGCGCACATCGCCGATCACCCGCCGGCTTTTTTCGTCTTCGGGCAGATCCATCAGAATCGACAGCGCGCGATCCAGCGGCTGCCCGGCCCCGATCAACGTCGCCAGTTGCTGGGTAAATTGCACCAGTGCCGCGTTATCGAACGGCTTCTTGCGCAACAACATGCGCAGCGATGGCGAATCGTTTTCGCCGGTGGCCAGGCGCGTTTCCACCGGCAGATGGCCCTGTTCCTGCAGACGCAACGCCACCTCGGCGTCGCTGGCCGCTTCCATCTGGCCGTCGAGCATTTCGCCGTGCGCGTCCAGGGCTTTGTAGCGGTAGAGAGGCATCAGACGGTGGGGCCGGGAATCGGGAATCGGGACTTGGGAATGGGCAACAGCGCATCGCAGCGCACTGCCGACATCGCGCACGCATCGCTGTCCACGCACAGCGAAGCCGGCGGATTGATGTGCTGGCGGGTCGTTGGTCCGGTGCCTGCAAAGCGCGTTCCTGCCAGCTTACCGATCACGCATCCTCCGTGACGCGCAGGACTTCTTCGATGGTGGTTTCGCCACGCAAGGCCTTGGACAAGCCATCCTCGTACATGGTGCGCATGCCGGCCTGGCGGGCCAGTTGTTCGATCTCGCCCATGCCGGCGCGGCGCATCACCGCGCGGCGCAATTCGTCGTTCATCACCAGGAATTCGACGATGGTGGTGCGGCCCAGATAACCGGTGGGTGCGGTGGCCGAGGGACGCGGCCGATACAGGAAAATCTCGCCCTCGGGCTGCAGACGGCGCAGATTGAAGCGTTCGATCTCTTCGGGCGATGCGGCGTAGCGTTCGGCATTGGCCAGATCGAGTTTGCGCACCAGCCGTTGCGCCAGGATGCCGTTAATGGTGGAGGTGAGCAGGTAATCCTCCACGCCCATGTCGAGCAGACGGGTGATGCCGCCGGCTGCGTTATTGGTGTGCAGCGTGGACAGCACCAAATGGCCGGTGAGCGCGGACTGGATCGCGATGCGCGCGGTTTCCAGATCGCGCATTTCGCCGATCATGATGATGTCCGGATCCTGACGCACGATGCTGCGTAGGGCGTTGGCGAAATCCAGCCCGATCTGCGGCTTGGCCTGGATCTGGTTGATGCCTTCGATCTGGTATTCCACCGGGTCTTCGACGGTGATGATTTTTACGTCGGAGGTGTTGAGCTGGCTCAACGCGGTGTACAGCGTGGTAGTCTTGCCCGAACCGGTGGGACCGGTGACCAGCATGATGCCGTGCGGTTGTTCCAGCACCTTGCGGAACTGCGGCAAAAACGCTTCGGTAAAGCCGAGCTTGTAGAAGTCGAACACCACCGTTTCGCGATCGAGCAGACGCATCACCACGCTTTCGCCATGCGCGGTGGGCACGGTGCTGACGCGCAGATCCAGCTCCTTGCCCTGCACGCGCAACATGATGCGGCCGTCCTGCGGCAGGCGGCGTTCGGCGATATTGAGCTTGGCCATGATCTTGATGCGGCTGATCACTGCGGCAGTGAGCTTGGCCGGCGGGCTTTCGCCTTCCACCAGCACGCCGTCGACGCGGTAACGCACCTTGAGCCGGCTTTCGAACGGCTCGATATGGATGTCGGAGGCACGCAGTTCCACCGCGTGCTGGATCACCAGATTCACCAGCCGGATCACTGGGGCTTCGGAGGCCAGATCGCGCAGCGCTTCGATGTCGTCGCTGCTGTTGGCATCGCCATCGGCGGTTTCGACGATGGTGCCCATCGCACTACGGCCCTGGCCGTACCAGCGCTCGATCAGATCGTCGATTTCCGAGCGCAAGCCAACCTGCAACAGCAGCGTGCAGCCCGTGGCAAGACGCACTGCATCGATGGCGTAATCGTCGTAGGGATCGGCGATCCACAGCTCCAGCCGGCCAGCGCGTTCGCCAACCGGGCAGAGATGAAATTGTTTGAGAAAGCGCAGCGACAGACTCTGCACTTCAGACAGCATTTCCGGCGGGGTGTCGCCAAGCTGGCGTACATCCACCAACGGCAGGCCGAGCACCTCGGCGCACGTTTCTGCATGATCGCGTTCGGACACCAGACCCAGGCGGCCGAGCAAGGTGAGCAAGCCCATGCCGGATTCGGTCTGCAATTGGCGCGCCCGCAGCAGATCGGTGTCTTTCAGACGACGGCGTTCAAGCAGCGCATCGACGATGCGCATTTCCGCATTTCGATGCTCGATAGGATCGACGGCAACCGCGTTCACACTCGTCTCCACTGGTCCGGCGCCGACTGTAGCAGTTTGCCGGGACGATCAACCGCACGCATCTGAATCGCCTTGAAAAGCAATGCCCCCGGTGATTGGCAGGGGGCATCGGCCACACTATTTCGCTACTTACTGTCGTGCAACGAGCGTCAGCTTCGCGTAGCTCGCCGCACAGACCAACTTGATGTAGTATGTGCCAGCCTTGGGTGCAGTGAAACGCACGGTTTCGCTGTTGCCCGGGCGGGTCGACTTGGCGTCGTAGCTGGTCGTGCTGGGCTCGGCCCCAAAGCTGACGTACATCGACACATCGCCGGTGCCGCCGTAGGTGATGAAGCTGAGCAAAGCACCGGCCTTGGCGTCGAAGCGGTACAGCGTGGAGCTGCCGGCGGCGCCGCTCAGTCCAGCCACCGGTGCCTTGTTGGTCAGTTCGATAGCGCTCGGTGCGCAGCTCTGGGTGGCCGGGTCGCACGGCTCTTCCAACACCGCTTTCAACGCGGCCTTGGCATCGACGATGCCGCTACCGATCGGGGTGCTGGCCGGCGGGGTCACCGGGAAGCGACGGCTGGTCTTCTTGAGCAGCGCTTCGACCGCAGCCGGGGTCAGCGGGCCTTTGCCCAGACCGATCGCCGCGCTCTGCACCAACGCCACGACGCCAGCCACGTGCGGGGAGGCCATCGAGGTGCCGCCTAAAGCTATATAGGGATAGCGATCCGAGGTCGGCGGGTGGCACCGGTGTAGCCGGCCTGCCAGATGTAACCGCCCGGATTGCCATCCACGCTACCACCGCCGCCCGGGCCGGACAGGTCGACCTTGCTGCCGTAGTTGGAGTAATAGGTGACGCCGCCGGTGATGCGCGTGGCGCCAACGGTGATGGTGTTATTGCAGCTGGCCGGCGAGTGGTTGGCTGCGTCGTCGCCGTCGTTACCGGCCGCGACCACCACGGTGGTGCCACGCGATACGGCGCCATTGATCGCCAGCTGGGTGGCCGAATCGCAGGGACCGCCGCCGCCCAGGCTTATGTTGATGACTTCAGAGGGTTGGTGTTGGCCGGCACGCCTTCAACGGTGCCGCCGGAAGCCCACACGATCGCATCGGCGATGTCGGAGCTGTAACCGCCGCAACGGCCAACCACGCGCACCGGCAGGATGCTCGCCTTCGGCGCCACGCCAGCCATGCCCAAGCCGTTATTGGTCGCTTCGGCCACGGTGCTAGAGACATGGGTGCCGTGGCAGGTGCTTGCCTGCGCTGTCGACCCGATTTAGCACACGTTGTCGGCCTCCTGCCAGTCGCCGTAATCGAGTGCGCCCGGCACGCGCGCATCGGTAGGACGACGCGAGACTTCAGCGTCGGTGATGAAGTCATAGCCCTGCAGGATGTTGCCGGCGAAATCCGGATGGCCCGGCAGGATGTCGGTATCCAGCACCGCCACCACCACGCCGGCGCCCTGCGACAGATCCCACGCGCCCGGCGCATTGATGCCGCCGTGGGGATTGCTCGGGTGCCACTGGTGCTGCGCGTACAACGGTTCGTTGGGAACAAGGTGCGGGCTCACATCGGCGGCGGCAACGCGCTTGCTGATGTCAATCGGGCGCAGCATGCGGTCGATCTGCACGTCGGCCACGGACGGGTCGTTCTTCAGCTCAACCACCACCTTGTCCACCTGCGCGGCGGTCAGCGTGCTGGACAGCTTGATCAGGTCCGAGCCAATGCCCAGCTTACGCACGTAAATCGCCTTGGCGACGGCAGCGCTGCTACGCGCACTGGTGCTGCCACCAACGCGGCCCACCGCGGCCTGCACGGCGATCAGCTTGCTGCTGCGATCGGTTGCAGCAGCGGTGTTGTCCTTGTAACGCACGATCAACCGGCTACCGAACGCTGCGCCGGCCGGGGCTGCCTGGGTCGGTTCCTTGACCAGCAGTTTGGGGGCGGCAGCGAGGGCGCCAGACGCACCAAAGGCCATCATCAGGATGGCGCCGGTCAGCGGGTTGAGACGGAAATTCTTGTCGATCACGGTGAAGTCGTCTTCGTATTTTTCGTGAATCAGGCTGGGAGCAGCCAGCGCAATCGCTGCGTCCCGCGGTGCCGTGCGCTGCGTCCTTGCCGGCCACCCCTGGTACAGCCATCACTCCATGCGAATCCGTTGGCCGGCCCAGCCACGGTCCTTGCCCGCTCCCTCAGGCTTTACACATCGCGACGGCGCACCTGGCGCCGCCGCGTTGATGCAATTACGCTTACCAGCCGAAACCGGCACCCACGCCAATCGAGCTGTCGCCACTACTGAGCGCGCCGCCCACGGTGACCGTGGCGCGCGGGCTGATGGCGCGCTGGTAGCCCACCGACAATGCGGATTCGCCGTTCTGGAAACCGACACCGGCACCGATGCGGTTCGGCGAAGCGATACCGGCCACGCTGGCGGACATGTTCAACATCGCCGAGCTCATCGCACCCTGGCGGTCCAGACGCCGGTTCTGACGGCGCAGACGATCTTCGATATCGCCCTGATAGCTTTCGAAGCTGTCTGCCATCGCATTGTAGCGGCTGTCGGTGTAGCTATTGGCGGCGGCAACGCCGTTGTCCAACTGGCCCTTGTTGACCGCATCGGTGGCACGCGTACCGGCGGCCACATTGGCTACCTGACGCTCGCCGCCGACGCTTCCCACCGACACCGTATTGGCACGATCGGCAACCGAGCCCTGACCCAGTGCGACAGCACCTTGTGCAGTGGCACGTGCGCCCTGGCCGATCGCGGTGCCGGACGCGGCGGTCACTTGCGCGCCATCGCCCATGGCCACGGCATTGGTGGCCACGGCCGCGATCTGCGTATTGGCACCTACCGCCGTGCTGCCGTCGGCATTGACGCGTGCATTGCTGCCGATTGCGGTGTCGTTGGCGCCATGCGCATACGCGCTGCCACCAATCGCCGTGCCGGTGACGTTGTTGGCCACTGCTGCCGTACCGACCGCCGTGGAGGTGGCTGCCGGCGTGATGCTGCCGACCACGGCGGCGGTGGGTGTGCCCTGCACACCGGCCGTTGCATCGATCGCAGTGCTTGCGACGTTGCTGGACACAGCGCTGACCGCAGTCGCCGCCATTGCCGGTACTGTTGCGGTGCGCAGCGACGCGGTGCGTGCTGCGGTGTTGGCGGGAGTGCCACCACTGCGTGCGTCCAGTTCGGTGACCTTGCTGTCCAACGCAGTCAATGCCGCACCGACGTTGTTGTAGCTTGCACCCTGGATCAAATAGGTCGGCGCCACGAACACACCCTGCGCACCGATCGCCGCACCGCCGCCGAGGAAGCTGGCTGCATTGCTCAACGACTCGAACAACTGGCCGCCGTTGATCGCATCGGTGCTGGCACTGGCAACCGCGCCGGCGCCCACATTGACGATACGGCGCGTGGCCGGGCCACCGCGACCGTTGCCGCTGCCCACCGACACCGTATCGGCATCGTAGGTGCTCGAGCCCGAGCCCAATGCCACCGAATCGGCACCGGTTGCACCGGCATTGGCACCCAGTGCCACGCCGTTGACTGCGCTCTGGCGCACGTACGAGTTGTAGCCCACCGACACCGCATTTTCGCCGATGACGTTGACCTGACGACCGACGCCGGTGCTGTTGATGCCGGTGGCCGATGCATCCACACCGATCAGACTGGCGCCCACCGCCTTGGCGCGGCTACCGCCACCCAAGGCCAGCGTGTTGTCGGCTAGCGCGGCTGCGCTCTGGCCCACCGCAGTGGCATTGACGCCGTCGGCATAGGAATCCCGGCCGATGGCGGTGGTGTAGTCCGCAGTGGCCCAAGCACCGGCACCGAAGGCCGCTGCGCCCTTGCCGGACGCTTGTGTCGGGATCCAGCCGGAGAACGCGCTGCCGCCGACGGCCACGCTCTCTTCGCCGGTGGCTTTGCTGATTTCGCCAATGGCGACCGCGCTGGCACCGGAGGCCTGCGCCGCCAAACCGACGGCGGTGCTGTAATCGCTCGACGCCACCGCGCTGTAGCCCAGCGCCGACGACAAGCGACCGTTGGATTGGCTGAAGCCACCTAAGGCGGTACTGCCGACATTGGAGGCGGTACTGTTGAAACCCTCAGCAATGGCATGAAGGTCGGACGCGACCGCTTTGCTGCCGAGTGCGATGGTGTAGGCCGAAAGCGCCTGCGCGCCCGCACCATTCGCCGTGGCGCCGATATCGCTGGCCACTGCGTTGCTGCCGACCGCGCTGCTGTTGTCGCCCAGTGCCCGCGCGGTGTTACCGAGCGCTGCCGCGCCGATGCCGTCAGCCACTGCGCCGACGCCCACTGCCGTGGCTTTGCGGACCACGGCATGCGCGCCCGCACCCAACGCGGTGGTGCCGGTACCGACGGCCTTGGCGCCCTCGCCTGCAGCCAATGCGTTTTCGCCCTCGACATAGGCACCGACATCTTTTTTGGCGCTGCCACTGGCCTTGAAGTACTTGCCGGTGGTTTGCGCGGTTTCGGCAACGGCGTTGAGCTGATTCAGATTCACCGCGTCGGTACCTTGCGTACCGGCCGCTACATTGGTGATCTGACGCTCGTTACCGGCTGCGCCGACCGACACGGTATTGGCGCGCGTGGCGACCGAGTTGGCGCCCAACGCAACCGAATTGGCGCCACGTGCGGTGCTGAAATACCCCAGCGCCGTGCTCAGTTCACCACTGGCCAAGGATTGCGGGCCCACGGCGGTTGCGCCTTCGCCCGGCGCATACGCGAAGTAGCCCACCGCGGTGGCTTCGGTGCCGGAGGCTTCGCTCAGCGTGCCGACCGCGGTGGCGTAGGTACCCGACGCAATCGCGCCGGCGCCAAGTGCAGTGGAGGCTTCGCCACTGGCCTGGGTCTGCACGAAGAGGCCCAGACCAGGAATCAGATCCACCGGACCGCCGACGGCAGTGCTGCTGGTGCCGCTGGCGCGGGTTTGCGTGCCAACCGCAGTGGCGTAATCGCCCGCCGCATTGGCGACCGCACCGAAAGCAGAGGCCTGCGCACCGGCCGCATACGCACCCACGCCGAACGACGATGCCGCAAAGCCATCGGCCTTGGCGCTGGCGCCAACTGCGGTTCCGCCGACGCCGGCGCTGGTAGCGCCGGTGGTGACCGGCACGCCGCCATTGGTGATCAACGGCTCGCCATCTTCATTCACTGCAGCGCCGCCCACGGCCACGCTGGCCGGGCCATTGGCCTGCGCGTTATGGCCGAAGGCTGCGCTGTTCTGCCCGGACGCCAGCGCATTGGTGCCGACCGCAGTAGCGTTCTCGGCCACCGCATTGGCGCCGGTTCCCAACGCTGTGGTCGCCGTGCCGACGGCATTGGCGCCCTCGCCTGCAGCCAGTGCGCTATCGCCTTCGACATAGGCGCCTACGCTCTCTTCGCCCGGGCTCGCCTTGAAGAACTGCGCGGTGTTTTCAGCAACATCGGCCACGTGGCGCAGCTGCGCCACGTTGACCGCATCGGTGGCATTGACGCCGGCAGTGACATCGGTGATGCGGCGCGTGGCCGGGCCACCGCGGCCGTTGCCACTACCGATGGACACCACGTCGTCTTCGTAGGTGCGCGAGTTTGCGCCGCTCACGCCGGCATTGGCACCAGGTGCCACGCCGTTTTCGCCGCTCTGGCGCACGAAGCTGTTGTGGCCGATGGCTAGGGCGTTTTCGCCGATCGCATTGGTCGGGCGGCCAATCGCACTGCTGTTGACGCCACTGGCGCTGCTGTCGGCGCCGGTGGCCACTGCGCCGGTTGCGCTGGCATGGCTATTGGCGCCGATGGCGGTGGCCTTGCTGGCCGGTGCCGATGCGCCGCGGCCCACTTCCACCGATTGCGCATTGGCGGGAAGCGGCGTGGCGAATCCGGCGCCACCCAGCGCCAGAGCGATGGCGGCAGTCAGTGCCAGGCGATGACGGCGATCGATGAACGAGGCTGACGCAACGGCTCCGGGGCTGTCACCACTAGACAGTTCCGAGGCGACGGCCCACACACCAAGCGATTTGTTCCAGACCTTGCGATAAATCTGATTCATCGGCGCACGATTCCTGAGTTGTTGGACTGATTTTTGGCGAACACCACGCAGCGAAAGGCTTTACAGCCTGCGACTCACCACGGTGATGCGCGCTATGGGCCTTGCGGCGGGACGGCTTGCGCCTGCTCCTTGGTTGGTCGAAAAGTGAACGCCACCCAACCATAGAGCTGAGCAAAGTGTTAACCACCATCATTTCAGGCGTCAAGTTTTTGACATTAAACAAAGAGAAGTGCATTTTTCATCACAGTTCTGGCTGCCTTTATTAGATTTTTTGATAAATCCTTGTAAAACAGCAACCTAGGCCATGTCCGTAGAGACATTTCAGGGCTGAATAGGCAGAAAAGGAAAAGACAAAAATTCCCGTTCACGGGACACCTGCAGACTTGATTGCGCAAATAAGGCATGGGTGGCGGGCTGTTTGTGTGCCAACGTGTCGCACGGGTAACACACCGCCATCTATCGCGTGGAGCACGCCCTGTCTCGCGCCAAGGAAATGACGATGCTGCGGGACAGCGGTGCCGAGCTTCGGATCATTGGCGCACCAACAGGCTGGCCGCTTCCATGGCGAGGCCCTCCACTGTGAGGGGCCTCGGTGGCGGCACGCAGTGTGATGAAGTGCCTCGTCTGGCTAATGCCGTGACGCATGGATGCATCGGCACCAAGACAGTTTTTGCCGAGGACGTCGAACTGCCCCGGCTCGCGCTCGTAGGCAGTCCACATCAGCTACGCAGTGCTGCATGCCTTGCATCTCCACGCGCAACAAGCCGGCGATGGCGACACCTGCGAACACCGTTGCGCTTTAAAAACCATCGTGGTCAATTTGCTTGAGAATCCGCGAGTACCGCAACACGCGGAGAAGCTTCTACCGCCCCGCACCTACAGGCAAAGCGCACTCTGCCAAAACGACAACGGCCGCGTGCATCCCTGCACACGGCCGTCGAGTGAGGCATCAGCGGCTGCAGATCAGCCGCACGCCATCAACCGCACCACACCCGCGCATTGCGGAACATCCGCATCCACGGCGAGTCGTCGCCCCAGTCGGCCGGATACCAGCTCAAATTTGCGCTGCGCGGCGTGCGCTCGGGATGGGGCATCAGGATCGTGACGCGGCCGTCGCTGCTGGTCAGCCCGGTGATGCCGTCGGGCGAGCCGTTCGGATTGAGCGGGTACTGCGACGCCACCGCGCCGTTGCCATCGATGTAACGCAATGCCACGCGTGCAGCGGCCTGGTCCACGGCAGTATCGAATTCCGCGCGGCCTTCGCCATGCGCCACCGCCACCGGAATCCGCGAGCCGGCCATGCCGCGCAGGAAGATCGACGGCGACTCCACCACTTCCAGGAGCGCAGTGCGCGCTTCGAACTGCTCGCTACGGTTGCGCAAGAAGCGCGGCCAATGCTCGGCGCCGGGAATGATGTCCTTGAGCTGACTGAGCATCTGACAGCCATTGCACACGCCCAGCGCGAACGTATCGCTACGGGCAAAGAACGCGGCAAACGCATCGCGCAGCGCCGAGCGCTCCAGGATCGAAGTCGCCCAGCCGCGGCCGGCACCCAGCACGTCGCCGTAGCTGAAACCGCCACAGGCCGCGAAGCCGACGAATTCGCTCAGATCCACGCGGCCTTCGATCAGGTCGCTCATGTGCACGTCGTAGGCACGGAAACCGGCACGCTCGAAGTTATAGGCCATTTCGATCTGCCCGTTGACGCCCTGCTCGCGCAAGATCGCCACCGTGGGCCGGGCACCTGTGGCCACGAACGGCGCCGCCACATCGTCGGAGGGGTTGAACACCAGCTTCGGACGCAGGCCCGGCGCCTTGAAATCACGCGCCAGCGCGCGCTCTTCGTCGGCGCTGTCGGGGTTGTCGCGCAGCTTCTGCATGGCATGGGTCACCGACCACCATGCATCGAACAACTCTTCCCAGCGCCACTCGGCCAACACGCGGCCCTGCCCGCTCACGCGAATGCGCGGCGTGCCGGTGGGGCGTGCAATGCGCTGCGCGCATTCGGTCAATGCGTGGCGTTCGACCAGATCGGCGAACGCGGCACGGTCTTCGCTGGCGATCTGCACCACGGCGCCCAATTCTTCGTTGAACAGGCTGCGGAACGCATCGTCGCCCCACGCATCCAGCGTGATATCCAGGCCCTGCCGCGACGCGAACGCCATCTCGCACAACGCGGCAAACGCACCGCCATCGCTGCGATCGTGGTACGCCAGCAACAGCCCGCTGTCGCGCGCGTCGCGGATCAGCTCGAAGAAACTGCGCAGACGCTGCGCATCGTCCAGATCCGGCACATCGCCGCCGAATGCCGGCAATGCCGCGTCATTGGCATACACCTGCGCCAGCACCGACCCGCCCAGCCGCTGCTTGCCGCCACCCAAGCCGATCAACCACAGCTCGCTCTCTTCATCGCTGCGCAACAACGGCGTCAGCTGCGTGCGCACATCGCCGACTGGGGCGAACGCACTGATGATCAGCGAGACCGGTGAAACGCTCTTGTGAGCGACGGGAGTGGGCAGCGGAGATCGGGGATTCGCAACAGCGGAGGACTCCGGTGTTTTGCCAATGCCGAATGCCGAATCACCAATGCCGGCTTCAACCCACTGCGCCTGCATCGACAGCGAATCCTTGCCCACCGGCACGCTCAGTTCGAGTGCCGGGCAAAGCTCCATGCCGACCGCGCGCACGGCGTCGTACAACAGCGCGTCTTCACCGGCATGGCCGGCGGCGGCCATCCAGTTGGCCGAGAGCTTGATGCTGTCCAGCCGATGCATCGGTGCAGCGCACAGGTTGGTGATCGCTTCGCCCACGGCCATGCGTGCGGACGCGGCCGCGTTCAACAGCGCCAACGGAGTGCGCTCGCCGATCGACATCGCTTCGCCTTCGAAGGTGTCGAAACCGGCCATGGTGATCGCGCAATCGGCCAGCGGCAGCTGCCACGGCCCGATCATCTGCTCGCGCGCAGTCAAGCCGCCCACGCTGCGGTCGCCGATGGTGACCAGAAAGCTCTTGGACGCCACGGTGGGATGCGCCAACACGCGCAAGCCAGCCTGCTGCAGATCCAGCGACGCGGTCTGCAGCACCGGCCACTGCGGCGCGGCCGGATGCACTGCATCGCGATGCATCTTCGGCGCCTTGCCGAACAGGACATCCATCGGCAGATCGATTGGAAGCTGGGAGTGGGGAGTGGGGAGTGGGGAGCGGGGAGAAGCAGGAGCGCTTTCAGCACCCGAGAGTGCGCCGTTGCGCATCCCGAATCCCGAATCTCCAATCCCGGAGTCGAAGACTCCATAGCCAACCACCAGCCGCTCCTCCGTCGTGGCCACGCCGACCGCGGCGAACGGGCAGCGCTCGCGGGCGCAGATGGCGGCGAATTCCTCCAGGCGCGCCTGCGGCACGCCGAGCACGTAGCGTTCCTGCGATTCGTTGCACCACAGTTCCAGCGGCGACAGCGACGGATCGTCGCTGAGCACACGGCCCAAATCGATGATGCCGCCCACGCCCGAATCGTGCAGCAGCTCGGGAATGGCGTTGGACAGCCCGCCCGCGCCCACGTCATGGAACCAGCGGATCGGGTTGTCCACACCCAGCGCCACGCAGTGGTCGATGACCTCCTGGCAGCGGCGCTCCATTTCAGGGTTTTCGCGCTGCACGCTGGCAAAATCCAGCGCTTCGGCACTGTCGCCTGCGGCCACTGAACTGGCCGCGCCGCCGCCCAGGCCGATCAGCATCGCCGGGCCGCCCAGCACGATCACCGCATCGCCCGGCTGCAGGCGCAGCTTTTCGACCTGATTGCGATCGATCGCGCCCAGGCCACCGGCCAGCATGATCGGTTTGTCGTAGGCGCGGGTCAGGCCCGGGCCTTCGGCGAGCTCGAAACTGCGGAAATAGCCGAGCAGGTTCGGCCGGCCGAATTCGTTGTTGAACGCGGCACCGCCCAGCGGGCCGTCGAGCATGATGTCCAGCGCGGGTGCCATGCGCGGGTTCAGTGCGCGCGGCGCTTCCCACGGTTGCGGCAGGGTCGGAATGCGCAGGTGCGAGACCGAAAACCCGGTCAGGCCGGCCTTGGGCTTGCCACCGCGGCCCGTGGCGCCTTCGTCGCGAATTTCGCCGCCCGCACCGGTGGCCGCGCCGGGGAACGGTGCGATCGCGGTCGGGTGGTTATGCGTTTCCACCTTGATCGCAAAGGCCGACGGCAGCACCGCTTCCCTGCGGTATTGGCCACTGGCCGGATCCGGGCGATAGCGCGCGGCTGGCACGCCTTCCACCACCGCGGCGTTGTCGCTGTAGGCCGACAAGGTGTGCTGCGGGGTCTGCTGGTGGGTGTGCTTGATCATGCGGAACAGCGAGCGCTCCTGCGGCTTGCCGTCGATGGTCCAGCTGGCGTTGAAGATCTTGTGCCGGCAGTGCTCGGAGTTGGCCTGCGCAAACATCATCAGCTCGACATCGGCCGGGTCGCGGCCCAGCGCGGCGAAACGTTCGCGCAGGTAGTCGATCTCGTCCTGCGCCAGCGCCAGTCCCAGGTCGCGGTTGGCCTGCTCCAGCCCATCCAGCGGCACGCGCTGCAACTGGCCCGGGGCGGGCACATTGAACAGCGCCTCGGCCGCAGCAGCCGAACCGAGCAGCGATTGCGTCATCGGGTCGTGCAGCAGCTTGGCCACGGCGGCCTGCGCGACCGCGTCGTCCGGCCAGCCGGCCAGATCGATGCGGGTGCCGCGCTCCACGCGCTGGATCGGCTGCCCGGCGCCACGCACCAGCTCGGTGGCCTTGCTCGACCACGGCGACAGCGTGCCCAACCGCGGCACCACATAGCGCGAAGCGGCATCCGCATCGCGCACGGCGGGCGCAGCATTGGCCTGCAGAATCCGCCGCAAGGTGGCCTGGTCGGGCGATTGCCCGGCCTCGGCGCGGATGAAGTACACGTGCCAGACGCCGGTGATACGCAGCGCGGGGACGAGGGTTTGCAGGCGGGTTTCGAGCCGAGCGCGGCGGAACGGCGAAAGGGCGGAAGCGCCCTCGAGGACCATCATGTCCGAGGAACCGTGTCAGAAACGGGGCTGCAGATTGTAACGGAGCTGATGGATCGACGCCGGACTGCGCGGGCGCAGGCGGGCAATGCGTGGGGTGATGCGGCCGTGTGGCGGGGCCAAATCCAGCCCTGCGCGGCACGGGTGACCGTGGCTGGCTGACTCGCGGGCTACGAGGCTACATGTCGACGCATTGGCTATTGGCTATTGGTTTCTGTCCAGCCAGCCCGCGGGCTGGCTGGCAGTTGGGCGCGAACTACCAGGTTCAGGCCCCCGATCCCTCCAGCCTGCCCCAAAAAACGCAGAAGGCCGGAATGCATCTGCATTCCAGCCTTCCGTTCGATCGCGCCGGCCACCGATGTGACCCGCCAAGCGGCATCACACCGCCGCTCCGCCGTGGATCAGCGGCTGCCGCCGGCCGTGGCGACGGCGCGCTTTTCCAGCGCCTCACGCAGCTGCGCTGGCGGCAGGTAGCCACCAAGCTGCGTGCCGTCTGGCGCAAAGATCGCCGGCGTACCGTTGACACCCAGGCGCTGGCCCAGGGTGTATTCCATCGACACCGGGTTCTTGCAGTCCTTGGAAGCCACCGGCTGACCGGACTTGGCGGCCGTCAGCGCTTGCTTGCGATCGGCAGCGCACCACACCGCGATCATTTCCTTGTGGTCCTGGCTGCCCAGGCCCATGCGCGGGAACGCGAGGTATTCCACCGCGATGCCCTGCTTGTTGAGCTCGCCGATCTCGCTGTGCAGCTTGCGGCAGTAGCCACATTCCACGTCGGTAAAGACGGTGACGGTGTACTTCGGGTTTGCCGGCGCAAAGACGATGCGGTCGGCTTTGGGCACAGTGTCCAGCTGCTTGCGGCGGTAGGCCAGCAGGCCCGGGCTGGCGGCGAATTGCTTGTTCTGGATGTCGAACGGCTGCGCCTGGATCAGGTAACGGCCGTCATCGCTGACGTACAGCACCTGCCCACCGACGACCACTTCGCGGAAGCCGGGGAATGGTGCAGCACCGAGGTAGTCAGGCTTGAAATCCGGGTCCAGCGCCTTGAGCGCCGTGCTCACGCGCTGATCCACGTTGCCGGCGGCGGCGGGCGCGGCGGCGGGCTTGGCGCCGACAGTGCTTGCCGCAGGCTGCGACGATTGTGCGCAGGCGGTAAGGCTGATCGCGCCCAGCAGCGCGGCGATGGCAAGACGATACATTCACGCATCCAGATGGAATGAGGTGCCGGCATTCTTGCACAGCGCAGATGAAGCCCGGCAGCGGCCGCGACATTTGGCAACACGGCAAGCGAACAACTGCTGCGGCGATGGGACAGACGCGATGCACAGCGCGGTTTCGCGGCTCTGGCGGCAGGTCTGCACGTTGGCAGCACAGAACGTCCTGAAATTTCCTAATCGTCCAATCCTGCTCGCTCCGGCGCTTTACAGTGCGGGTGCCCCCCCCCCCCCCGCCACTCTGCCCTGACCGCTGGCGTGATGTATGGCACGAGGAGGCCACGCTCCCGGTCGAGCGCGGCTGATGCTGCATCGCAAACTCCGTCAAGCGTTGTTCGAGCTGCCGCTGGCCGCTTGATTTGACCGGGCACGTATTTCCCAGCCGGGCCCTCAGCGCATCAGCAGTGCGCCCACACGCGACTGGTCAAACGCCGCGCGGACTAACCACGCGGATGATGGCTGGCGTGCAGCTTCTGCAGATGCTGGCGCGCCACCAGCGTATAGATCTGGGTGGTCGACAACGAGCTGTGGCCCAACAGCATCTGCAGCGCGCGCAGGTCGGCGCCGTGGTTGAGCAAATGGGTGGCAAAGCTGTGGCGCAGCCCATGTGGGCTGACCATCGCCGGGTCGATGCCGGCCACCGCTGCGTAGCGTTTGACCAACGCCCAGAAGTGCTGACGACTGAGCGCTTGGCGGGCGGCGTCGATGAATAACGGCACCTGGCCATCCACCGCCGCCACCGGCTTGTTCGCGGCCAGCAGCGGGCGCGCCTCGCGCAGGTAACGTTCCAACCAATGCTGGGATTCCTCGCCCAGCGGCACCAGCCGGTCCTTGCTGCCCTTGCCGGTGACCCGCAACACGCCCTGGCGCAGATTCACCCCGACTGCCGGCAGGTTGACCAGCTCGCTCACACGCAGGCCCGCGGCGTACATCAGCTCCAGCATGGCGCGGTCGCGCAGGCCCGCAGGAGTATCCACCTCGGGGGCGGCCAGCAGCGCCTCGATCTGACTTTCAGTCAACGCTTTGGGCAGCGAGCGCGGCAGCTGTGGCGGGTCGATCAGCGCTGTCGGGTCGTCGCTGCGCACGCCATCGCGCAGGCACCAGCCGTAGAACGCACGCAAGGTCGACAGCAGCCGCGCCGTGCTGCGCGGGGAGTAATTGGCCTGGGCACGCCACCGCAGATAGTCGAACAATGCCACGCGGTCGATGCCGAGCAAACCGCCGCCGGCGCCGGCGCGCCAGCGCGCCAACCCTTCCAGATCGCGCCGGTAGCTCTCCAGCGTCTGCCGCGCCACGCCTTGCTCGGCCCAAAACCGGTCGAGGAAACGCTCGATCACACCGGCATCGGCCGCCTGCAGCGGCGGTAGCTGCTGGGCGAGTTGGCGGCGTTCGGCAGGACTGCTGGCAGACATCGCAACAGCATAGAACGTGGCGCGCGCGTTGCGAGACAACGCGTTGCAGATCGCCGGTATGCGGCATGCTTAGGCACACTGGCTTACGCTGCACAGCGTTGTGATGTGTGACCAGGCCACGCCATCCGCACGCAGGGGCTCTTTGCGTGCCTCTTTGTGCGTGCCTCGCACGACGTGCGCAGCGGAAGGGACGTACGCGTGCGTGTGAGGCGGTGCGATCAGGCAGACAAGACGCAAACACGAATGGTCTACCGGGAATGCGGCGGCCCACCCACCGTATTGATGCCACGACAAGGAGCCGCCGGGCGTGGGCTTGCGCCCGATTGCCCGGAGCGACGCAGCGAATGCGTCAGCGCGGGCAAATGCCAAAGCGCAGCGACCGCAGCGCGGCGTTGCACAGTGACTGGCGACCGTTATGCTCGCGCCATGACTTCGCTCTCTTCGCCGCGCATTGCACGCACCCCTGCACTGGTGGGCTGGCGGCTGCTGGCGCTGTGCTACGACGCCTTGCCAGTGCTGGCGCTGTCGATGCTGATCTCCACTGTATTCACGCTGGGCTTTACGCTCGCCGGGCACCCAGCACGCGAAAACATCGCACCCTTCAGCGGCTGGCAATGGCTGTTGTGGCTGTGCTGCTGGATCACCGCAGGCATCTACGCCACCGCGAGCTGGCGCCGCGGCGGACAGACGCTGGGCATGCGCCCGTGGCGGCTGCGCTTGATCGGTCCACAGGCCTCATGGCGTGCGCTGTGGATACGCTATGCCGTCGGCACCTTGTCGCTGGCGCTGGGCGGGCTAGGATTCTGGTGGGCGTGGCTGGATCGCGACCGGCTGACCTGGCACGACCGTGCAAGTGGGACCCGGCTGCAGCGCAGTGCCAAGACATTGAAGTGATCAGGTCGGCAGTCCACAACCCGCATCTCGCCGATCCCGCTTGTTCGATGCATGCGAACTGCACCTGGAGTGCGACGGGACTGGCGGCGGCGACCCAGCCAGGCTGCGGCTTATTGAGCGCCCAACAAAAGGCGCGCAATCAACCACTGAACTGCATGCCCAAACGCATACAGCACCGCTAAAAATGGCGGAATCAACAAAACATAAGTTGTCGCCCAAGGCATGTTGGTTAACCAGGCATACGCGTGGAGAGCATCCAGCGCGATCATCTGAGGCGTCAGCGGCAGTTGCAGAAAAACGAATTAGCCCTTGGGATCGCCCTGTGCACTAAGCGCTCCCCACACGCAAAACGCAGTCGCCGCCAGATACAGCAGGCAGAGCGCCACTCCCACCATGCTCACCCGCCGCATGCGGTCAGCTACTACGCCTGCGGAACAACCACGCCGATACACCCAGCATCACCATCGGCGGTAGCGCATAGGCGATGCGGTAATCGAGCTTGAGCGCGCCGGCCATGCGGCCGAAAAACAGCTGCAGCAGCCAGAAGCCCAGCGCGAACAGGATGCCCAGGAACAGACGCTTGCCCAAGCCGCCGCTCCGCAGCGAACCGAACGAGAACGGGATTGCCGCCATGCACAGCGCCAGCACGTTGAGCGGATAGAACCAACGGCTCCAGTACTGATCTTCGTAATCGCGCGCATCCAATCCATTGCGGCTGCGGTATTCGATGCTCTGCTCCAGATCATGAGCGGACAGATTGCGCGGCTTGGCGAGGCCAGCGGCCAGCGCTGCCGGATTCAGTTGCGATTGCCACGGCAACTCGGGGAAGGTTTCGCGCTGCACCGAGCGTTCCTGGAAGGTGTCGCGACGTACCTGGCGCAGAGTCCAACGGCCATCGCGATGTTCGGCCACCGACGCATAGGTCAGCTGCTGCATTCTGCCGCTGGAGTCGAGGTGATACAGCCGCACATCGTGCAGATCCAGTGCGGTATCGCCGCCGTCGAGCAACTTCTCTTCACCACTCAAGGCGTTAAGAAAGGTGTCGCCCTCACGTGCCCACAGGCCGGCATAGAGCGAAGCGGCCATATCGCTGTTGTAGCGGGCACTGGCCTTGAGCGTGTCCGCCTGGTTCTGTGCCCACGGCCCGATGGTTTCGCCACTGATCACCATGCTGGCGGTCAGCAGCGCCATCGCTGCGACTACCGAGGCGGACATGCGTTTGCGCGACACGCCCAACGCGCGCAGCGCGGTCAGCTCGGAGGTGGCGGCCAACTGGCCCAGGCCCATCAGCGCGCCAATCACCGCTGCAGTGGGGAACAAGGTGTAGGCCCGGCGCGGCACGGTGTAGGCCACGTAAGCCACCGCATGGCCAAAGGTGTAACTGCCCTGACCAATGTCCTTGGCTTCGCTGGCAAAGGCGTTGACCAGGTCAAGCCCCAACAGCACCGCCCACGTCAGCAGCACGGTGGACAGCACCACCCGGCCGACATACCAATCATGGACCCGCGGCGTCAGCTTCATGCGCGCGCCCTCGGCCGACGCACGCGGCCATCGCGCGCATACGCCCACACCGCCACTGCCAGCAGCGGCAGCGTCAGCCACCACAGGCCCAGCGCGGCCGGGGCCTTGCCGTTGGCGATCCACTGGGTGCCGACGATCATCAGATTGGTGCCGACCATGTAGGCCAGGAACGCCAGCATGATGCGTCCGTAGCGCTGCTGCCGCGGCGCGCTGCGCGACAGCGGCAAGGTCAGCATTGCAAACGCCAGCGCCAGCAGCGGCGGTGCCAGGCGCTCATGCAGCTGCGCGCGTGCGGCGGGCCGCTCGTCGGACAGCAACTGTGTGGTCCACATCACTTCCGGGTCGTTGGCATCGTGCAAGCGGGTGCGGTCGGGCAAGGCAATGTCGCTGCTGGCGAACTTCATCAAGCGATAGTCCAGCGTCGCACCGCCGGCCGGACCCTCGGTACGGTAGCCATCGTCCAGGTGCAGGTAACGGTCGGTCTTGCCTTCGAAGAACAGGGCGCCGCGGTCGGCGGTGACCACATCGATGCGGTCGTTCTGTTGGCGCTGCAGGAAGATCTTGCCCAGGCCCTTGCCGTCGGCAGAGATCGTCTGCATGTACACCACGCCACCATCGGACAACGGCGTGAACTGGCCCGATTCCAGGCCGGCCATCAGCACGCTGCGGTTGGCATCTTCCAGCATCGCTTCGGCGGTGCGGCTCGCCCAGGGGCCCAGCCACAGCGAGCACAGCCCGATGACCACCACCACCGGTACCACCAGCATCAATAGCGGGCGCAACATGCGCGTGGGTCCGACACCAATGGCGGTAATGACGGCCATTTCTGAATCGCGGTACAGCCGCGCCAGTGCCAGCAGCAAGCCCAGCATTAATGCCAGCGGCAGGATGATGGGCAGGTAGGCCACGAATTGCAGCCCCACCTGCGACAGCAGCAAGCGCGCCGGGATGCGGCCATCGGCGATATTGCCGAGGATATCGACCAGCACACCGCCGACGCTGACGACCAGCAGCACAATCAAGGTGGCCAGGAAGCTCTGGGTGAAATCGCTAAGCAGGTATCGATCGAGCTTCGGCATGGGGTGGGCTTGTTTTAAACTCTCGAATTCGTTCGCGGCGCCGCCAGCCTAGTTAGGTTGGCGTAAACAGCCCGCGATTGTACGGATTTGCCTACGGAATCTGATCAATGGCCCTGCAATTCACCCTGAACCAAGACGCGCCGGCAAGCGCTGCTGTCGACTGCATCGTGGTTGGCGCGTTCGCCGACAAGACCCTTTCGCCCGCCGCCCAGGCGCTGGACAGCGCCAGCCAGGGCCGTCTGACCGCCCTGTTGGCACGCGGCGATGTGGCCGGCAAGACCGGCAGCACCACCCTGCTGCACGACCTGCCCGGCGTCGCCGCCCCGCGCGTGCTGGTGGTCGGGCTGGGCGACGCCGGCAAGTTCGGCGTGGCGCCGTACCTCAAGGCCATCGGTGATGCAACCCGCGCGCTGAAGACCGGCGCAGTCGGCACCGCCCTGCTCACCCTGACCGAACTCACCGTCAAGGCCCGCGATGCGGCCTGGAACATCCGCCAGGCAGTCACCGTCAGCGACCATGCGGCCTACCGCTACACCGCCACGCTGGGCAAGAAGAAGGTCGACGAGACCGGCCTGACCACCCTGGCGATCGCCGGCGACGACGCCCGCGCGCTCGCCGTGGGCGTGGCCACCGCCGAAGGCGTGGAGTTCGCCCGCGAGCTGGGCAACCTGCCACCGAACTACTGCACCCCGGCCTACCTGGCCGACACCGCCGCCGCATTCGCCGGCAAGTTCCCGGGCGCCGAAGCCGAGATTCTGGACGAGGCGCAGATGGAAGCGCTGGGCATGGGTTCGCTGCTGTCGGTGGCACGTGGCTCGGCCAATCGCCCGCGCCTGATCGTGCTGAAGTGGAACGGTGGTGGCGACGCGCGCCCGTACGTGCTGGTCGGCAAGGGCATCACCTTCGACACCGGCGGCGTCAACCTCAAGACGCAGGGCGGCATCGAGGAAATGAAGTACGACATGTGCGGTGGCGCCACCGTCATCGGCACCTTCGTGGCCACGGTCAAGGCCGAACTGCCGATCAATCTGGTGGTGGTGGTGCCGGCGGTGGAAAACGCCATCGACGGCAATGCCTATCGCCCCTCGGACGTGATCACCAGCATGTCCGGCAAGACCATCGAGGTCGGCAATACCGACGCCGAAGGCCGGCTGATCCTGTGCGATGCGCTGACCTACGCCGAACGCTTCAACCCCGAAGCGCTGGTGGACGTGGCCACCTTGACCGGTGCCTGCATGGTGGCGCTGGGTCACCAGACCGCCGGCCTGATGAGCAAGCACGACGACCTGGCCAACGAGCTGCTGGCCGCTGGCGAGCACGTGTTCGACCGCGCCTGGCGCCTGCCGCTGTGGGACGAATACCAGGGTCTGCTGGATTCCACCTTCGCCGACGTCTACAACATCGGCGGCCGCTGGGGCGGTGCGATCACTGCCGGGTGCTTCCTGTCGCGCTTCACCGAAAACCAGCGCTGGGCGCATCTGGACATCGCCGGCGTGGCCAGCGACGAAGGCAAGCGCGGCATGGCCACCGGCCGCCCGGTCGGCCTGCTGACGCAGTGGTTGCTGGATCGCGCCGCCTGATGTCGCCGCGCGCGGCACTGGCGCTGATTGCCGGCTTCTCCGTCGTGAAGGGCGCAGCCAGCGCGGTGCCGGGCTGGACCAGCCCTGGCATCGACCTGCTCTGGATCGTCGTGCAGCTGTTGCTGTTGTTTGTGTGGCTGGCGGCCGACAGCCGCCGGCCGGCCTGGATGAATATCGGCATCGTGGCATCAGCCGTGCGGTTCCTGCCGGTGTATCTCTACCGCCCGGGCAACGCCTGCGTGCATTCGGCGGCCCGTTGTTGGCCGTGCTCGGCTGTGCTGCCCTGTTCGTGGCCGCCGGCATGACCACCAAATTCCTGCTCTCCTCTCGCTTTGTGACCGCCTGATGCCCCGTGCCGACTTCTACCTGATCGCCAAGCCGCGCTTCCTCAACGAACCGCTGCGGCTGGTGTGCGAGCTGGCGCGCAAGGCCAACAACGCCAACCTGTCGACGCTGATCCTGGCCCGCGATGCGGAGCAGGCCGAGGCGTTGGACGACCTGCTGTGGGCGTTCGACGACGAAGCCTACGTCCCGCACCAGATCGCCGGCACCGACGAGGAAGACGAGCTGGCCCCGGTGCTGATCGCCGCCCCCGAGTTCGCCGCCCCCTCGCGCCCGCTGGTGATCAACCTGCGCGACGACCCGTACCTGGGCGCCTGCGACCGCGTGCTGGAAGTCGTGCCCGCCGACCCGGCCGCCCGCGAACCGCTGCGCGAGCGTTGGAAACAGTACAAGGCCCTGGGCCTGGAACTGACCAAGTACGACATGTGAATGGGGCGGGGATTGGGGAGTTGGGATTGGGGATTCGTCACAGCGGGCTTGCGCGCATCCACAGGCTGCAGCCAACGACGCATCCGAAATCGCCACCCTCCGTTCCACCGCACCATCGCTGCCATTGATGCGTGGGTTGCCAGTCATGCTCGCCGGCCCCATGACGCAACCAATCCCGAATAACGAATAACCAATCCCAGCCCCTCTATGACCACCCTCGCCTCCAGCTACGACCCCTCTTCCTTCGAATCGCGCCTGTATGCGCAGTGGGAGGCGGCAGGTTACTTCGTGCCGTCCGACACGGGTGAGCCGTACACCGTGCTGCTGCCGCCGCCCAATGTCACCGGCACGCTGCACATGGGCCACGCGTTTCAGCAGACATTGATGGATGCGTTGGTTCGCTACCACCGCATGCGCGGGTACGACACCTTGTGGCAGGTGGGCACCGACCATGCCGGCATCGCCACCGAGATGGTGGTGTCGCGCAATCTGGCATTGGAAGGCAAGGGCGAAACGCGCGACTCGCTGGGGCGCGAGGGCTTCATTGCCAAAGTGTGGGAATGGAAGGCCGCATCCGGCGACACCATCGAGCGCCAGATGCGTCGGCTGGGCACTTCCAGCGATTGGTCGCGCAGCACCTTCACAATGGACCCGCAGCCGTCGGCCGCGGTCAACGAAGCGTTCGTGCGCTGGTACGAGCAAGGCCTGATCTACCGCGGTCAGCGCCTGGTCAACTGGGACCCGGTGCTGAAGACCGCGATCTCGGATCTGGAAGTGGAAAACGTCGAAGAAGACGGCTTCCTGTGGTCGATCCGCTATCCGCTGGCCGATGGCGTCACCTACGAGCACATCGAGCACGATGCCGACGGCAACGAGACCCTGCGCGAGACCCGCGATTATCTGGTGGTGGCGACCACGCGCCCGGAAACCATGCTGGGCGATACCGCTGTAATGGTGCACCCGGAAGATGCGCGTTATCTCACGCTGCATACCGCACGCATCGTGCTGCCGCTGACCGGCCGGCACGTGCCGGTGATCACCGACGATTATGTCGACCGCGCCTTCGGCACCGGCGTGGTCAAGGTCACGCCTGCGCATGACTTCAACGATTACCAGGTGGGGGAGCGACATAATCTTCCGCTAGTAAACCTTTTCACCGCAGATGCGAAGATCATCGATCCACGCAAACAGTACCCAGATGACGAATCCCCCTTCGTCAACGCTGGCATCGATTGGCGCGAACTTGACCAAATTCAGCGCAAGCGTTTAGGTCAGCACCTCGCCTACAAGATTCCGGCGCAGTACATCGGTCTTGATCGTTACGACGCACGCAAGCTGGTGCTGTCCGAGCTGGAAGACCTGAGCATCTTGGTGGAAACCAAACCGCACAAACTGCAGGTGCCGCGCGGCGACCGTACCGGCCAGGTGATCGAGCCTTACCTCACCGACCAGTGGTTCGTGAAAATGGACGCATTGGCAAAGCGCGGGCTGGAACTGGTCGAAAGCGGCCAGATCCAGTTCGTGCCGCCGAACTGGATCAACACCTATCGCCATTGGATGGAAAACATCCAGGATTGGTGCATCAGCCGTCAGCTGTGGTGGGGCCATCGCATTCCGGCATGGTTCGACGATGCCGGGCATTGCCATGTTGGCCACGACGAAGCCGAGGTGCGTGCCAAGCATGGCTTGGGTGCGGAGATTGCGCTGCATCAGGACAGCGACGTGCTGGAAACCTGGTTCTCCTCGCAGCTGTGGCCATTCTCCACGCTGGGCTGGCCGGATTCGCAGGCGATGGCCGAGCGCGGATTCGCGCGTTATCTGCCTTCAAGCGTGCTGGTCACCGGCTTCGACATCATCTTCTTCTGGGTGGCGCGCATGATCATGGCCACCGACAGTTTCACCGGCCAGGTGCCGTTCCGCGACGTCTATATCACCGGCCTGATCCGCGATGCGCAGGGCCAGAAGATGTCCAAGTCCAAGGGCAACGTGCTCGATCCGCTGGACATCATCGACGGCATCAGCATCGAGGATCTGGTGGCCAAGCGCACCAACGGCTTGATGCAGCCGCGCATGGCCGAAAAGATCGAAAAAGCCACGCGCAAGGAATTCCCGGACGGCATCATTGCCCACGGTGCCGACGCGCTGCGCTTCACCATCGCCGCACTCGCGACGCATGGCCGCGACATCAAGTTCGATCTGGGCCGCGCCGAGGGCTACAAGAACTTCTGCAACAAGCTGTGGAACGCCACGCGTTTCGTGCTGATGAACACCGAAGGCGCCCGCTTCACCGGCGTGCCACAACCGCGCACCGAAGCGGAAAAGTGGATTCTTGCGCGCCTGGACAAGGTCACTGCAGAAACCCACGCGCATTACGCCAACTATCGCTTCGACCTGCTCGCGCAGTCGCTGTACGAATTCGCCTGGAACGCGTTCTGCGACTGGTTCGTGGAACTGGCCAAGCCGGCGCTCAACAACCAGGACACCGACGCGGCCGCCAGCACCCGCCACACGCTGCTGTACGTGTTGGAGTCGTTGCTGCGCCTGTTGCACCCGCTCACCCCGTTCGTCACCGAAGAGTTGTGGCAGCAGGTCGTGCCGCGTTTGGGCATCACCACCGCGACTATTTCATTGCAGCGCTTCCCGCAGGTTGGCGATGTCGATACCAGCGGCTATGCCACCGCCGAAGCTGATGTCGAATGGCTCAAGTCGATGGTGTCGGCACTGCGCCGCGTGCGCAGCGAATTGAACGTGCCACCGTCCAAGCAGGTGCGCCTGCTGCTGCAGGCCGACACTGCCGACGAACGACCGCGCGTTGCCCGCTTCGCCTCGCAGCTGTCGTTCCTGCTCAAGCTGGAACGCATCGATTGGCTGGACGCTGGCCAGGACACACCGCCGTCTGCCGCCGCCATCGTCGGAGAACTCACGCTGCTGGTGCCGCTGGAAGGCCTGGTCGACATGGATGCCGAACGCATGCGCCTGGACAAGGAAATCAAGCGCGTGAAAGGCGAGATCGGCAAGTGCAACGGCAAGCTCGGCAACGCGACCTTCGTGCAGAACGCACCAGCAGTAGTGGTCGATCAGGAGCGTGCACGTCTGGCTGACTGGACCACCCAACTGGCCGGTCTGCGCGAGCAACGTGGCAAGCTGTAGGCCCACGATGTCCCCCTTGCCGCCGCCGGTCTGCGTCGCTGCCGGCATGCTAGGCGCATGGGCGGCTGCCCTCACGTGGCCGCAATTGTGCATCTCGCTGCCCGGGCAGCGCGCGTGCGCGCTAGCCATCATGCTGCTCGGCGCGCTGATCAACGTCGTGCCGAAATGGCGATTCCGTCGCGCCGGCACCACGGTCGATCCGCGTCGGCCGCAACGATGCAGTGCGCTGGTGCAAACCGGACTGCATCGTTATTCGCGCAACCCGATGTACATCGGTAACGCCTTGCTGTTGGCGGGCTGGGCCACCTAGCTCGGACATCCGGCTGGCGGCGTGGCACTGGTCGTGTATCTGCTGTACATCGACCGGGTGCAGATCCGACTGGAGGAAGAAGCACTGCAAGAGCGCTTCGGCGCGGCCTACCAAACCTACTGTCAACGCGTAAGGCGCTGGCTATAGACCGCATCCATTGCAACGCCTCACCTGCGGTTTTGGCGTGCTGGAACTGCCAGTTTTCGTTACGCTAGGTCCTGGTTTCTGGCAGTTTTCGCCCATGCGGACACGCCGTCCTGCCGCCGAGCAGTTGCCTGCCGATGAGCTGTTTCGTTCGCGTCTGGAGAACCAGATCGACGTGCGCCATCCGCTGGTCCAGCTGAGCCATCGGCTGCCGTGGAGTGCGTTGGAACAGGCGCTGTCGCCACGGTTGCCTGCAACCACCAGCACAGGCGGTCGGCCCGCATTGCCGGTGCGGTTGATCGCCGGGTTGCT
>NZ_JBBYGR010000073.1:0-38766 GCF_038405005.1 Xanthomonas sp. JL1
CCAGAAGCCTCCCACACTGCCCGTGTTGCGGGGTCTCACCTTACCAACGGATTCGTATTTAGTAACACAGTAGAATTAGGCCGCCTTGGGATTCCACCCCAGCCGGTATGGATGTTGTGCAGCATCGGCGAAAACGGAGTGAAGTAGAACGGCACGTAATCGTTTAAGAAGCCGCCCGGTGGACGCGGTACAGGATGACTGGAGCGCTTGTCGATCAGTTCTGGGTTGCCGATGCTCACCCAACTCGAACTCTGCACAGCGGCATTACCACAGTGCAGACCGTTGTCCAGAATCCACGGCAGATTGCCCCGGTGGGTGATGCGCCAGATCAGGGCGTTCTTTGGGTTGAGTTTGGAGTAATGCTCAGCCATCCGTCATCCCCAATTCCGGGCTTAGGCCGCCGCCGCGTCGATGCGTGAACCGCTACTTGAGATCGTCATCGGCAGCTTCTCGGTGGAATCTCCAATCGTGGCGCAAACGATTGGTCACTAACGGTGGGATCGGTGTGCGAATGCAAGGGGGCATGGTGATCTGGCTCTAAGCATTCGACGGAAAGGTCCTATCAGGATTCGGTGCGGTCTAGTGGCACGTATGTCTGTAGCTACGGTGAAAACGAAGGAACGGACGCTCTGTGGAGCGCCCGTTCCAGTCCCGTGCTGGTAACTCACTGGGAACTGCGGTGGCTTTACCTGGGAGTTCTGTTCAGTATTTCGCCACGCCATTGTCCACGTCGTCCGACCACGCATCGATGCCGCCGGTGACGTTGTAGACGTTGGTAAAGCCCAGGCTGCGGAAATGTTCGGCGGCCTGCAGGCTGCGTCCGCCGCGGTGGCACAGGAACGCCAGCGCGGTGTCCTTGGGCAGCTGTTCGATCGCAGCGCGCTCGTGCGCATCCAGGGTGCGGAACGGCGCGGCCACGGAGGCCAGCGCACGCTCATCGGCCGGGCGCACGTCCACCAGGGTCAGGCTGCCGGCCTTGAGGCGGTCGTCGGCATCGCGCACCGACAGCTCCTGCACCGGCTTGGGCGCGTTGGGGTTGTCGATGGCCAGGCCACGACCGCGGATGTCGTCCACCCAATCGATGGTGATGCCGTCGGCGCGGCGCGCGCTGGCCAGGTCGAACTGCACGCGCAGGCCGTTGGATTCAGCGGCAATGGCGTTCGGATTGGTCGGTGCCAGCTGGAAGTTGGGCTGGAAGTTGGCATCGATGGACAGCGTCAAGGAGGCATCCGGCGCGTCGGCCAGCGCACCCTTGAGCATCTCGACCGCAGCGGGGGTAATGGTGATCTTGGGCGGGGTGCGGTCGGGTGCTTGCAGGCCGAGCATGCTGCTCAGCTCGCCGCTGTCGGCCATCTGCAGGATGATGTCGCTACCGCCGATCAGCTCGCCGTCCACATACAGCTGCGGAATGGTCGGCCAATCGCCATAGACCTTGATGCCCTCGCGGATTTCCTGGTCGGCCAGTACGTTGACATGGGCATAGTCGATGCCCAGACCGTCCAGCACGCCGACCGCCTTGGCCGAAAAACCGCACTGCGGCATGCCGGGCTGGCCTTTCATGAAGAGCACCACGCGGCTGGATTGCAGCAGCGTATCGATACGGGAACGCAGGGCGGGATCGAGGGACATGGCGGCACTTCGGTGGGGGCGTGGAAGGCGTTCATTCTACGCCGCATGGCATCATGCGGCATGACCACGTCGGAAACGCTGTATCGCACCCCTTCTCACCCGTACCGCTGGGTGGGCCTGTTGGCCCTCTCGCAGGCAGCGGTAGCACTGCTGTGGTGGCACCGGGGCTGGGGCTGGGGGCTGCTGGCGCTGCTGCTGTCGCATGCGCTGTTCGTGGTCCCGGTGTTTTTGCCGCGCGCGCGGCTGTATGCGCCGGTGCTGGCGCGGTTACCCGGCCGCGCGCCGCATGTCTGGCTGACCATCGACGATGGCCCGTCCGACGACACCCCGGCCATCCTCGACCTGTTGGATGCATACGACGCCAAGGCCACGTTCTTCGTGGTGGGCGCACGCGCCCAACAGCGGCCCGAACTGGTGCGCGATATGGTGCGGTGCGGGCATGGCATCGGCAATCACAGCCACACCCACCCGCAGGCCTGGTTCTGGGCGCTGGGGCCGCGCCGCATGGCGCAGGAAATCGGTCAGGCGCAGCGCGTGCTGGCCTGCATCACCGGCCAGGCGCCACGCCTGTACCGCTCAGTGGTCGGCATGACCAACCCCTTTGTCGCCTCGCAACTGCGTGCGCACGGGCTGACCCGCGTGGCCTGGAGCGCGCGCGGTTTCGACGGCGTGCGTTGCGAGCCAGACACCACTATCGCCCGCATCGTGCGCGACCTGCAGCCCGGCGCCATCGTGCTGCTGCACGAAGGCGCTGCACACGGCCACAACCTCACCATCCTGCGCGGCGTGCTGGACGCGATGCAGGCGCGCGGATTGGTGGGGCGGCGGCCGGATTAAGAGCGGCTAATAACACGTCGCGAGCAGCTGTCAGGTGGGCGCGGACGGCGCGCTCACAACCGCAGTGGACGCCTGGTACATGCCGATTTCGAGCACCGGCCGCGCCTGCCTGTTGGCTGCACCGTCGTTTTGTTAGCCGCTCTGCGCGTAACCATGAAAACGACCGTGCTCAGTGCAAGGCGGGCGCGGCCGATGTTGGGTGGTGGCACGTGCCGTCTGTACACGCCAGTTCCTTCGCGCCTTCCATCGCTAGTCGACGACTGCTCGTTAGGGGGGGACTCGTCGCCGTTAGCGCAAGTGCTCAGCGCGGCTCGGCCACGATCAGCCAGTTGTTGAACGGCGTGTTGCCGTACAGCGGCGCAAACGTGGCGCGCAGACCGGCCGCCTCCAGATGCGCCTGCAGACTGTCGCGGGTGGGATAGCTGCGCGGCATCCGCTGCATCCAGCCGCTCATATGCGCCAAGACATCAGTGACGCGGCTGGTGCGGCCGCGGCTGCTGGCATCGCCCAATGCGCTACGAATCACCAGCTTCGCGCCGGGGGTGAGCATCTGCGCCACGCTGCGCAGCAGGCTGGCCTGCTTGTCCGACTGCAGATACTGCAGCATATCCAGAATGGTGACGCTGCCCTGATGCTGTGGCCACGCCACGCTCAGATCGACCACTTCGAACCTGGTGTTGCCCAGGTTCGAACGTTGTGCAATGTGCTGCGCGCGGCGGATCTTGGACGCATCCACATCCACACCGTGGTACGCCAACGCCTGACCATCCGCACGCAGGGCATGGGCCAGCAGGCCCAGCCCGCAGCCCAGATCCAGCACCGGCGCCGTGGTATCGCGCAACTCGGCCAGTACACCCGGGTACAGCGGGTCGGTGCGCAGTTTGGCTTGGGTGTAGTAGTAGTCGTAGCGGTTACCCAGCGGATGCGGCGGCAGAAACGCGCTTGCAATCTTCAGCGCCTGCGCGCGGCTCATCGGTTGGGTGGCGGTGGTGTGCAATGTCGTTCCTTGGCAATCTGGCGTGCTGCGCGGCTAGCTTAGGGCCTGTCGGGCGGATTGGGGTAGGGCCGATCGGCGTTTTTGAGCGCCATGGCCGTGTTCGAAAGGGCGCTATTTTTCGAAATCGCACGCGATGACGCGGTGCTGCGGCGCGTGCATAGACGCGCGTGCGAGTGCCAGCCGCATCTACGCATCAGCGAAGCAACTGAGATCACGGGCCATATCCCGTGCCGCAGATGCAGGTACGGAGATTCGTACGCGAAAGCAGTGCGCAGATGCGCGCCGAACACTGCTTGGGTTAGACAGTTGTGTCCAATGATCCCACCGCCCCCAGCGCATCGCGCGCGGCCGGCAACGCCAATGCTGTCCAACGCGCATACATCGCGCCGGACGGATGCAGGCCGTCGTCCACCAGCATGTCCACCGCATCGCCGCTATCGCGGCTGGTGGCGGTGATGTCGACAAAGCGCACCGCATGCGCGTTGCAGCGATCCGCAGCGATCGCGTTGAAGGCATCGATCAGCGCGGCATCGCCGCCTTGCGCACGTGCAAACGGGGTCAGCCCCCAATCGGGAATCGACAATACGAACACGCGTGCGGCATGACCGCCTGCAAATGCAATTGCACGTAGCAGCAGCGTATCGAATTGCCGGCGGTACTCATCCAGCGAACGTCCGCGGTACTGGTTGTTGACGCCGATCAACAGGCTCACCAGTTCGAACGGACCTTGCGGCGCAGCGGCGTCGATCCCGGCCTGCAATTCGTCGGTGGTCCACCCTGTGGTGGCGATGATCTGCGGCGGCGTCACGTTCCAACCGTAAGCGCGCAACCCATCCGCCAGTTGCATCGGCCAGCGCTGCGCGGGCGCAACGCCTTCGCCGATGGTGTACGAATCGCCGAGCGCCAGATAGCGCAGCGGCGCGCCAGGCGCAGCCATCACGCCACGCTGCGCGACTTGAGTGGAACCACCTTGGTGACCGCTTCGGCGCGGCGTGCCAGTGCACGGTCGATACGAGCGAACACATCGCGCATCACACTGGCTTCCGGCATCAGTGTCACGCGGAAATGATGGCGATACGGCACGTTGAAACTGGAGCCGGGAACTACCAGTACGCCTTCCTTGTTCATCAAATCCAGTGCGAACGCGTGATCGTCGAAGTTGCGCGCCGCCGCACCCACCACCGCCGGGAACGCATACAGTGCACCGGCCGGTGCCACCAGCGACAGATGCTCGCTGGCCGCACAGGCCTCGATCACCGCGCGGCGGGTTTCATACAAACGTCCACCTGGCGCGCATAGCGCCGAGATGGTGTCCGGCCCGTTCACCGCCGCATCGATGGCGTACTGGCCGGGCACGTTGGCGCACAGGCGCAGCGCGCCGAGCAGGTCCATCGCATTGCGCAAGTCGTTGATGCGCGCCTGGTCGCCCGACAGCAGTGCCCAGCCCACGCGCCAACCGCAGGCGCGATGCACCTTGCTCAGGCCGCTGAAAGTGATACAAGGGTGTGCACCGGCCAGCGGTGCGACCGGCACGAAGGCCGCGCCGTCGTACAGCACCTGGTCGTAGATCTCATCGACCAGCAGCAGCAGATTGTGCTTGGTGGCGATTGCAACGATGCGCTCCAGCAGCGCGCGCGAATAACTGGCGCCGCTGGGGTTATTCGGATTGATCAGCACGATGGCGCGGGTGCGCGAGGACACCAGCGTCTCGATCTCCACCGGGTCGGGCTGGAAGCCATTCTCCGGCGCGCAGCGGTAATACACCGGGCGGCCATCGTTGAGAATGGTCGCCGCCGACCACAGCGGATAGTCGGGCGAGGGCACCAGCACTTCGTCGCCGGGGTTGAGCAGCGCACGCAGCGAGAGATCGATCAATTCGCTGACGCCGTTGCCGATGAAGATGCGGTCCGGATGCGCGTCCGGATGCTGGCGTCGCGCATACGCCTTGGCGACCGCTTCGCGCGCTTCCAGGAGGCCTTGCTGATGGGTGTATGGATCGGTGCGGCCCATGTCGTCGGCGATGGCACGCTGCAGATGCTCCGGCGCACGGAAGCCGAATGCACCAGGGTTGCCGATATTGAGCTTGATCAGCTTGCGGCCCTGCGCCTCCAACTCCCGCGCTCGCCGCGCCAGTTCGCCCCGGATTTCGTAGCGGACTTCGGACAGACGCTCGCGGATGGCGAGCGGCTTTTGCGGGGCAGTGGACATGCGACGGGCCGGTTGTAGGCGTGAGACTTGGCATGGTATCGGAAATATGACAAGCGGACATGCTTGCATCGGCAACGATGTCAAGTGGCGCGTGAGCCGCCCGGCAGGACCCGATTGCACAAGCCGCTGCGGCCAGCCAGCTAGAATCGCCCCATGAGCGACATCTCCCCCGATTACCCCACCCTCCAATCCATCGGCTGGCCCTGGCCGGGGCCGCCTGAAGAGGCGGCCTGGAAGGCAGTCTTCGCCGCGCATCCGCAGGCGCTGCCGGCGCGGGTGGTGGAGCAGCACCGCACCGGCTATGTGGTGGCCGATACGCCGGAGGCCAGCCTCAAGGCCGAGTCGTTGCCGGAGTGGCAGCGGCCGCGCTTCCCCAGCCATGAGCGGGCGGCGGTGGGCGATTGGGTGTTGATGGAGGGCAAGCGCATCGTGGCGCTGCTGCCGCGGCGCACTTCGATCAAGCGGGGGGCGGCCGGCGCGCATTACCACCAGCAGGTGATCGCGGCCAATATCGATACGGTGTTCATCGTGTGCGGGCTGGATGCGGACTTCAATCCGCGTCGCATCGAGCGCTATCTGTTGCTGGTGGGCGGCGGCGGTGCGCAGCCGGTGGTGGTGCTGACCAAGGCCGATCAGACCGAACATGCCGAGGATGCGTTGGCGGTGCTGGAAGAGCTGGAGGCGCAGAACATTCCGTTGCGCGCGGTCAATGCCAAGGATCCGGCCAGCGTGGCTGCGCTGCGGCCGTGGCTGGGCGATGGCCGTACGGCGGTATTGGTGGGCTCGTCCGGTGCGGGCAAATCGACCTTGACCAACACCCTGTTGGGCACCGAGAAGATGAAGACCAATGGGGTGCGCGAAAACGATTCGCGCGGCCGTCACACCACCACGCACCGCGCGTTGATTCCGTTGCCGTCCGGTGCGTGTCTGATCGACACGCCCGGCATGCGCGAGCTCAAGCCGACCGGCGAAGAGGATCTGGCCGAAGGCGGTTTTTCGGATGTGGAGGCGTTGGCGGCGCAGTGCCGCTTCAACGATTGCGCGCATATCGCCGAGCCAGGCTGTGCGGTGCGCGCGGCAATCGAGGCCGACTTGCTGGATCCGGAGCGGGTGGCCAATTACATGAAGCTGCGGGTGGAAGTGGCCAGCGCTGCCGAAAAGCTCGCCACCCGCGTTGCGCAGAACAATCGCGGCAAAGGGTCGGGCAAGCGGCCGGCCAGTATCGATCGTCCCGGACGGCGCTGATGCCATCGCGCAAGGGGCCGCCAGACATCGTCCGTCACGCGGCGCTGGATGCGCGCTTGGTCAAGGCCGTGCGCGGTGTGCGCCTGCTGGCCTTGGCGAGCTGGCCGCGCTCGCTGCAGGAGCCGTTTCTCGACAGCGTGGCGCGCGGGCAGCCGGAATTGCCGCAGGTCGAGTATCCATCGCTGGATTTCGGCGACACCCGGCGCGAACTGGCCGCCATCGCCAAGGACGCCGACCCGCATCATCCGCTGGGCGCGTACCTGATCGATTCGGCGCATAGCTGGAGTCTTGCGGCCGGCTTGCTGGAATCCTTAGGCACCCGCGCGGTCAGCGATTACTCGGCGCAGTTGTTCGGCGCGCCCGACGACCCGATGCCGGGCAATGGCCCGACCACGCGTGAAGCGGCGCGGCATTTCATCCAGATCGCGCAGGAACTGGATCGCGAGCTGATGGCGCCGGAAGAGCAGGTTCCGGTGTCGGCGACGGCCCTACGCATGCAGTTGCAGAACGACCTGGATGCGTTTTTTGAAGGGCGCGTGATCACCGTGGTGCTCGATCCGGATCTGCTTGCCAAGGCGGCCGCTGGAGCGCACCGCATTCGCTTGCGTACCGGCGCCACGTTCAGCGATTACGACCGCGCGCAGCTGTTTCATCATGAAGCGCTGGTGCATTCGCTGACCGCACTCAATGGCCGTGCGCAGGTGCATCTGCCCAGCCTGGGGATTTCCTCGCCGCGCACGACTGCCACGCAGGAAGGCTTGGCCACATTCGCCGAGCAGATCACCGGCAGCATCGATATCGAACGCATGAAGCGCATCAGCCTGCGTATCGAAGCGATTGCGATGGCACGCTCGGGTGCGGATTTCATCGAGGTCTTCCGTTATTTCACCGCAGGCGGGCAGAGCGCTGCGGAAAGTTTTTCCTCGGCGCAGCGCGTGTTCCGCGGCGTGCCCACCAGTGGCGGCGGTGCCTTCACCAAGGACACCGTGTATTTGCGCGGTCTGGTCGCGGTGCACACCTTCTTCCGCCATTCCTTGCAGCGCGACCAGCTACAGCTGTGTCGTTATCTGTTCGCCGGCAAGATGGCGTTGGGCGATGTGGCGCGCTTTGCGCCGTTGTTCGACAGCGGGGTACTGGTGGCCCCACGCTGGTTGCCGCCGTGGGTGAGCCGCGTCAGCGGGCTGGCCGGCATGCTGGCGTTCTCGTTGTTCGCCAACCGCATCCGCATGGATCAGCTGCAGCCGCCGGCGATGAATGTGTAAGACAAGCGGCGGCCCGCAACTGTACCGCACCGCGACGCACACTACATTCACGAATAAATACGATCCGCGCGATGTGCTCTACACGATGCTGCAACGGGCTGAACGGCACATTGGCCGCCTTGCCCAATCGGGCCATGACGCGAGGCAATGCGATGAAAATTTTAATGGTGCTGACTTCCCACGACCAGCTGGGCGACACCGGCAAGAAGACCGGCTTCTGGCTGGAAGAATTCGCAGCGCCCTATTACGTGTTCAAGGATGCGGGCGCTGACATCACCCTGGTCTCGCCCAAGGGTGGCCAGCCGCCGCTGGATCCGAAGAGCGACGAGCCCGACGCACAAACCGACGCCACCAAGCGCTTCAAGCAGGACCAGGATGCGCAGAAGGCACTGGCAAGCACGCACCGCCTGGCCGACATCAAGGCCGACGACTTCGATGTGCTGTTCTACCCGGGTGGCCACGGCCCGCTGTGGGATCTGGCCGAAGATCCCGATTCCATCGCGCTGATTGAAGCATTCGCCAAGGCCAACAAGCCGCACGGCTTGGTTTGCCATGCACCGGGCGCCCTGCGTCGGGTCAAGGGCAGCGACGGCAAGCCACTGGTCAATGGCCGCCGCGTCACCGGCTTCACCAATGGCGAAGAAGAGGGCGTGGGCCTGACCAAAATCGTGCCGTTCCTGGTCGAAGACGTGCTGACCGAACTCGGCGGCAACTACGAAAGGGGCGCGGATTGGGGCGTGCATGTGGTCACCGACGGCACCCTGGTCACCGGCCAGAACCCGGCCTCGTCCGAGAAGACCGCAGAAACCTTGCTCGAATTGGCGAAGCGCTGATCTGGCAGTTTTATTGATCCTGCGGAAGCGCTTCGCCCGTTAGGGAGCCAAGCCCGGCACGCGCGCTACTTGCGCGCCTGCCGGAGTAGGTACCGGGGCTGGGGTGAGGGTGCGATTGACCCGACATGCCGCAATTTAGCGCTCAGCCCATCACCACCGGCAGGCGTCAGGCACCGCGCTGCAACCAACGCACGCCGTAAGCCGGAAGCACAAGCGAGACGTTGTCGCTCGGCGCGGCGGCATCCACGTCATCGCCGATCGCCAACAGCTCCCAGCCATCACCGATCGCGGCAAGCTCCACCTCAAGCGGCTGATCGCTGAAGTTATGCACGGCGAGAAAGCTTTCGCCACGGCTCAACGCGAACAGGCGAGGATCATCCAGCGCAATGCTGCCCAGTGCGTGATCTGCTGCCAACGCGCCTAACGCGGCACGTTGCTGGATCAATCCGCGCAAACGGCGGTACACCGTGCCGCTTAGGCTCTCTGCATCGTGCCGTTGCGCGGCAAGCCGCCAATCCATCGCCGGCCGATGCAACCAACGGCCTTCATGCTGGCGATGCGGATCGTCGCGGTAGCTGGTGTCATTGAGCATCGCCAATTCGTCGCCCATGTAGATCAGCGGCACACCTGGCATGGCAAGCGCAATGGCATACAGCAGCATCAGCCGATTCACGGCAACCGCCAACCCTGCAGCATCGCCTGCCTCCTGCGCGGCTTGGATACCTGCCAATGCGGCAGCCATGCCGTTGGTGCCGTGCACGCCGTCGCCGCTGCTCTGGAAACTCTCGCCGCGCGCGTAGCTGCCCGGCACCGCGTTGGCATAGAAACGCGCCACATCGCGCAGCGAAAACGGCGGTTGCGCTGCATTGCCCGCGGCTTCGTGCTGCAGCACATTCCAGCCGATATCGTCGTGGCAACGCACATAGCTCAGCCATGCGCAATTGCGCGGCAACGGCGGGCTGTGCGCAATGACGTTGTGCAAAATATCGCCGCGTTGCAATGCCAGTGCCGACCAGCCCGCCGCCATCAAGGTACTGTGGTAGGCCAGATGGCATTCATGGCCCTGGCCCGCGCCGCTGCCGAAGTACGGCGGCAGTTGCGTCATCGGCACGATGGCTTCGGCCTTCATTACTACTGATGGCGCGACGATATCGGTGACCGCGCGCAACGCCACCAGCAAGGTGTGCGCCTCGGGCTGGTTCATGCAATCGGTGCCGGTGCGCTTCCACAGGTAGGCGGTGGAATCCAGGCGGAATGCTTCCACGCCCAGATTGGCCAACCGCAGCATCGCCAGTGCCATGTCGCCGAACACGGCCGGATTGCTCCAGTTCAAATCCCATTGATACGGATAGAACGTGGTCCACATCCATTGCGCGGTGTCGTCCACCCAGGTGAAGTTGCCGGGCGCAGTGTGCGGAAATACCTGACCTAAGGCGCTTTCGTACTGGTCGGGCAGGCTGCGGTCGGCAAAGTGGTGGTAGTAATCCAGATAGCGCGTATCGCCGGCGCGCGCCGCCTGTGCCCAGGCATGATCGTCGGCGGTGTGGTTGAGGACGAAGTCCGCGCACAGGCTGATGTCAGCCTCGCGCAGGCGGGTGGTGAGTGCGATCAAATCGTCGTTGGAGCCCAGACTGGGCTCCACCTGGCCGTAGTCGCTGACCGCAAAGCCGCCATCATTGTCGCCGGCACGTGCGCGCAGGAACGGCAGCAGATGCAAGTAACGCACGCCCAGTTCCTGCAGATACGGCACGCGTTCGGCCACGCCCTGCAGCGTGCCGGCAAAGCGGTCTGCGTAGGCGCTGTAGCCGAGCATGTGCTGTTCGCCGAACCAACCGGCGTGCCGTGTGCTGTCGAGGGTCTGCAGCGCTTGCGGGCGTTGCCGGGCGAGATCGCCCAGTTCTCCCAGCCACTGCGTCAACCACGGCGCATAGTGGGCCCGCTGACCGTACAACGTCTGCAAGGCATCCAGCAAACGCGGTGCGTGCTGGTCGTAGCGCGCCATCACAATGGCGGCGCGTTGCGGATCCAGCGGCGCGGCAAAGGCCGCGCGCAGTATGGTGGAATTGATCGGGGAGGTGCTCATTAGAAACCGCCGGGCAGGACCCGGCGCGGGGTCCTTAAAAGTCGTAACGCAGGCTGATGCTGGTGGTGCGGCCGGCAATCGAACGCGCGCGGATGATGCCATTGGCCGGAATGGTCGCTTCCTCTGCTTCGGTCAGGCCAAAGGTGTTGAACAGGTTGTTGACGTTGAGCGCCACGGTGAGCGCATCGGTCACCCGGTAATCGCCGAACAGGTTCACCTGCGTGTAGCCGGGCATCTTCAACTGATTGGAATCCTGCGTGTAGGCATCGGTGGTGCCGATCAGGTTCACGCCAAACTGGTAGTGATCGCCGCGGTAGCTGGGTGTGAGCTGCCACACCACATCGGCTTGGCGACGCGGCACATTGCCGGTGTTTTCCGGGGTGATCTGGTCCCGCGAGATTTCTGCATCGGTCCAGGTCAGCCCGCCGTTGACGGTGAAACCTTGGTAGCGGTAGCTGGCTTCCAGCTCCACGCCGTGCGCTTCGTAGCTGCGGTTGAAGAAACGCTGGCTGGTGATTTCGAAGTTTTGTTCCTGGGTGCGTGCAGAGAACGCGGTGGCGAACAGGCTCAGTCCGTCGCGGCGCCACTTCAAGCCGGCTTCGGCCTGGCGCACCACGTTGACGCCTTCATTGGTGGACACCGAACCGTCGTCGCGGACCACGCCGAACAACAAGCGGTCTGCGTTGGCGCGTGCGCCGCGGCTGATGCGCGCAAAGGCGCCCAGGTCGTCGGTGAGCAAGTAGTTGCCGCCCAGCGAGTACGAGAGGTAATTCCAGTCGTAGTTCACCGGGCGCGAGTTGGTGGTGTCGACGGTGGCCACGCGTTGTTCCACCGGTTGGATCACACCATCGCCGTTGACGTCCAGGTTCTGTGCGATGGCGGTGCCGTTGTAGCTGCCGCGCGCATCGCCCATGTCGTAACGCAGGCTGCCGTCGACGCTGAACTTGCCGCTGTCGAAGGTGAGCGCAACATAGGGGGCGTTGACGTCGTAACGCACTTCGTAGCTGCGGGTGACGCAGCAGTCGCCCCAGAACGGCGTGCCGTACGCGTACAGACCGCCCCGCGACAGCGAAGTGCCGTTGGCGTCGACGACATTGAGCAAGCGCGACTCGCGGCCCAGGCTCTGCACGTACGAATCCCAGGTCCAGTCCATGTCGATGGTCTGGCGCGACGTGTAGTAACCCATGCGCAGATTCAATGTGCGGCCGTCGCCGCCGAATTCGCGCGAGACGCTCAGGTCGTTGACCACATTGCCCAGGTCGTTGATCGCCACGTTGAACAGGTGCGTGCGCACGGCTAATCCGGAGTAGGCCTGGCCAACCTGTGGGCCGGTCGCCTGGATCAGCTGTGCGCCGCCGCCGCCAATGGCGGCCGCCAACGTCGCAGCATCGCTGACTTCGACCGGGAAGGGGCTTACGAAGCGGCCGCTGTTGTCGGCGATGCGGAATTTCTCACTGAGGTTCCAGCCATTGCCGAGGTCGAACCAGGCCTCGGCACCCAGCGTGCGCGAGATGGGATGCATGCCATCGCTGAGGTTGGTGCTGCGTGGCCCGTTGTTGCCGTCCAGGCCGATGTCGCTGCGGAAATTCGGGCTGTACAAGGTGTCGCGGCCGGGGTCGAAGCCGGGCAGGCGGCCCAGGTTGGGCGAGCCGTCGCTGCCGCGCACCGAGGCCGGCACCGGCAGGTAACCGGCGGCGCGGTCGTTGAGGTATTTGCCGTACAGGCGGACATACCCATTGTCGAACAGGCGGGTCAGGTTGGCCTTGAGCTGGCCGCCCTTGTCGGTGCCGTAGCCGGCATCGCGAATGCCGTCGCCCTGGCGAAAGAAGCCGCCGATATTGAACTGCCACTGCTCGGCGAACGGTGCGCCGTAGTCGAAATCGATGCGGGTGTTGTCGTAGTCCAAACCGCGGCTCACGCCGACGCTGCCGCCTGCGGTGTCACCGGTCTTGCTGATGAAGTTGATGATGCCGCCGGGCGCATTGCTGGTGAAGGTGGACGCCGAGCCGCCACGGATGGCTTCGATGCGGTCCAGAGTGAAATCCGAACGCAGGAAGATGTCGGAGTTGCCGAAGGCGATATCGCCGAACTCCATGACCGGCAGTCCGTCTTCCTGCAGCTGCAGGAACTTTGCGCCACCGGAAGCGACCGGCAAACCGCGCACGGCGATGTTGGCATTGCCTTCGCCGCCGCTGGATTCGGAGCGAATGCCGGGAATGTTGCGGAAGATTTCTGCGGTGCTGCGTGGCGCCGATTGTTCGATCGCCTCGGCGCCGACGGTGCTGACCGAGACGCTGGATTTCAATTTGGTGGTGGCGGTGGAGGTACCGGTGACGAACACCGAATCCAGGTTGACCGCGGCGCTGTCGGCAGCCCGTGCAGCGGCAGCGGTGTCCTGGGCCAGCGCGGCAGGCGCGCACAGGCAGGAAACGACCGCACAGGCCAGGGCATGCAGGCGCAGGGTGTGCAAGGTGGACATTGCGATTCTCTCTCTCTCACGGATGGTGGTGTGCCGACGCCTGCATCGTCCCCTCCCAGGGAGGGGACGTGTGGCCTGCAGTGCGAGCGCAGTAATACGCTGCAATACAATCGATTGCAATCTTGCATTGCAGCATGCGGATGGCACCAATTGGCAGAAGATTTGGAGATCGAAAAAGTGCTGCGGCGCAGCGTTACAATCGATTGCAACGATGGCAGGGTACAGTGCGCTGCGGCCACTGGGAGCCGCACCGATGCCCAGGGCTCTGCATGTCGTCGACCGTTCCTCCGCTTTCTTTCGCACGCATCCTGGCGCTCAACGCCGGATTTTTCGGTGTGCAATACAGCTTCGGGCTGCAGCAGAGCAACATGAGCCCGATCTACAACTATCTGGGCGCCGACCACGCCAACCTGCCGTACCTGTGGCTGGCCGGGCCGATGACCGGCTTGGTATTGCAGCCGTTCGTGGGAGCCTGGAGCGACCGCTCGGTGACGCGTTGGGGCCGGCGCATGCCGTACATGGTGCTGGGCGCGCTGGTGTGCAGCCTGTGCCTGCTGGCGATGCCGTTCAGCACCGTGCTGTGGATGGCGGTGTGCCTGCTGTGGATGCTGGATGCGGCCAACAATGTGGCCATGGAGCCTTACCGTGCGCTGGTGAGCGATGTGCTGGCACCGCCGCAGCGGCCGCTGGGCTATCTCATGCAGAGTGCGTTCACCGGCCTGGCGCAGACGCTGGCTTATCTCACACCGCCCTTGCTGGTGTGGATGGGTATGAATCAGGACGCCGCCAACGCGCACCATATTCCTTACGTCACCATCGCCGCGTTCGCGATCGGCGCGGGCTTTTCTGCTGCATCGATCCTGCTCACCGCGCGCAGTGTGCGCGAGCCGGCAATCCCGCCAGCACAGATCGCACGCCTGCGCCAGACCGGCGCAGGCCTGGGAGCCACCGTGCGCGAAATTGGCAGCGCGGTGCGCGAGATGCCACCGACCATGCGCCAGTTGGCGCCGGTGATGCTGTTCCAGTGGTACGCAATCTTTTGCTACTGGCAGTACATCGTGCTGTCGCTGTCGACCACATTGTTCGGCACCACCGATGCCACCTCGCATGGCTTCCGCGAGGCCGGTCTGGTCAACGGGCAGATCGGCGGTTTCTATAATTTCGTCGCGTTCCTGGCCGCATTTGCGATGGTGCCGGTGGTGCGCCGCTTCGGCCCCAAGTTCACGCATGCGGCGTGTCTGGTCGCCGCTGGCATCGGCATGTGGCTGCTGCCGGGCATCGAGAGCCGCTGGCTGATGTTGTTGCCGATGATCGGCATTGGCCTGGCCTGGGCCAGCATGATGGGCAACCCCTACCTGATGCTGGCCGACAGCATCCCGCCCGAGCGCACCGGCGTGTACATGGGCTTGTTCAACCTGTTCATCGTGCTGCCGATGCTGATCCAGATCGTCACCTTGCCGCTGTATTACGACCGCCTGCTGCACGGCGACCCGCGCAACGTGATCCGCCTGGCCGGCGCTCTGATGCTGGCAGCGGCAGTGGCGATGGTGTGTGTGCGCTTGCGCAAGCCGAAGGCTGTGTTGGTTGAGAGCCGCTCATAAAGCGACTGCGCGGCCGCCAGGCAGGCGCAGCCAGTGCTCGCTGCGGCATGTGCCACGCGTACACCGCGGTTCGTGCGCGCCGTCCAGGGCTGCCCGCTACGTTTTGTTGGCCACTCTTAGTCGCCCCGTATCGCTACGCGCAACGCTGCTGATTGATCGTGACGCCGGCGCACGGTCGGGTCCAGCGCACGCAAAAGCACGCTGTTACGACTCCCCAATCCCGACTCCCCAATCCCCGCTTCACGCCGACTCGCGCACCACCAGCTTCACCGGCATCTCAATCGATTGCACCGGCTCGCCGGCAATCAGTGTGAGCAGGCGGTCCACCAAGAGTCGCGCGGCCAGACCCAGATCTTGCTGCACCGTGGTCAACGGAGGCTGGCTGTAGGCAGCCAGCGGGATATCGTCGAAGCCCACCAGCGAGATGTCCTGCGGAACGCGGTGGCCGGCCTCGAACAGTGCGCGGATCGCACCCACGGCGATCACGTCCGAGGCGGCGAACAAGCCATCGGGCGGGTCGGCCTTCTTGAGCATCGCGCGGGTGAGGCGGTACGCATCTTCGCTGACGAAATGGCTGCGCGCATGCAGCCGCATATCGAATTCAAGCCCGTGCCGTTCCAGCGCGTGACGATAGCCGGCAAACCGCGGCGCCACCTCGGGCAACTGGTCATCGCCCAGGAAGGCGATGCGCTGGCGGCCGCTGGCGATGAGATGTTCGGTGGCGAGCACGCCGCCCTGAAAATTGTCGCTGCCCACGCTGATGTACGACTGCCCATCGATCCGGCTGCCCCAGACTGCCATCGGCAGGCCGTCGCGTGCGGCCGCATCCAGCGCGGCATGTTCGAAACTTTGCCCAAGTACGATGACGCCATGGGAGCGGCTGCCGCGCGCAAGTTGTTCCACCCAGCCGTCCTGATGCCGGTCCAGTTTGGAGAGCAGCATGCTGTAGCCGCGCCCGGTGAGTTCTTCGGCCAGCAGTGCCAGCATGGTCATCAAGAACGGGTCAGACAGCGGCTGATCCAGCGCATGCATCATCGGTACCGCAACGCTCACCGTGTTGGAGCGTTTGGCGCGCAGGCTGCGGGCCACCGGGTCGACCTGGTAACCGGCATCGGCGGCAATCTGCTTGATGTAGGCGCGGGTGCGTTCTGCCACGACCGGGCTGCCGGCCAATGCACGCGACACGGTGGATTCGGAAACACCGGCCATGCGCGCGATATCGGCCATCTGCGGGCGGGCAGTGAGCGTGGTGCGTTCTGAAGGTTTGGCCATGGCAGCGCGCTGCGGAAAAGCCAGAGTGTAATCAGTTCGCACTAGAGGAGGGTTGTTCGCGCGGTGGCGGTCGCTTGCGCGCCGATGCGCTAAGCCGCCGCAACTGCTGCGGCGCGATGCGCGCCGTCGTCGGCACGCACGTCGGCTGCGCAAGCCCGGTACGCCCTGATGCTTGCGTTGACGTGGCATGCATGGCGCATGGCGTCACGGCATGGCGCACTGCGCAGCCGTGCCGGCAGCTCAGCCCATGTGGAGCCCGCCATTGACCGCGTAATCGGCGCCGTTGACATAGGCAGCCTCATCAGAAGCAAGCCAGGCACACAGGCCGGCAACTTCGATGGGTTTGCCGAGCCTGCGCACTGGCACCGAAGTGGCCAGGCGGTCGAGCACATCCGGTGGAAAGCTGCTGATCGAGGCGCTGGCGATATAGCCAGGCGAGATGGTGTTGACGGTGACCCCGCGCGAGGCGACTTCTTGCGCCAAGGCGCGACTGAATCCGTGCATCGCCGCCTTGGCGGTAGCGAAATTGATCTGCCCGATCTGGCCCTTGTGCGCGCTGACCGAACCGATATTGACGACGCGCCCCCAGCCGCGCGATGTCATGCCATCGACCACCTGCTTGGTGATGTTGAACAACGAATGCAGGTTGCTGGCGATCACCGCATTCCAGTCGTCGCGTGTCATCTGCCGAAACAAGGTGTCGCGGCTGCCGCCGGCATTGTTCACCAACACATCGATCTCGCCGACTTCGGCCTTGACCTTGGCGAACGCGGCGACGGTGGAATCCCAATCGGCAGCGTTGCCTTCGGATGCCACGAAATCGAAGCCCAGCTCGCGCTGCTCGCGCAGCCATGCCTCCTTGCGCGGCGAATTGGGCCCGCAACCGGCAACCACGGTATGCCCGCTGCGCGCCAGCTTCTGGCAGATCGCGGTACCAACACTGCCCATACCACTGGTGACGTATGCGATGCGGAGAGTCATTGCGTAACTCCTTCGGAGTTGGGGTTCGGGATTGGGGATGGGATTCGTGAGAGCGGGAGTGGGCATTCGCTATTGTCCTAGCGAATCCCCAATGCCGAATCCCGGCGGCGGTCAGCGTGCCAACGGAAAGAGACCAAACACCAACCCGCCGCCCAGCATCAACAGCGAAATCAGTACCGCCCACTTCAGCGCGAAGCGTTGATGATCGGCGAAGTCGATCTTGGCCAGACCGACCAGCAGATAGGTCGATGGCACCAGCGGACTGAGCAGATGCACCGGTTGGCCGGCGAGCGAGGCGCGGGCCATTTCCACCGGCGTGATGCCGTAGTGACCGGCGGCTTCGGACAGGATCGGCAGCACGCCGAAATAGAACGCGTCGTTGGAGATGAAGAACGTAAACGGCATGCTGACGATCGCCGTGATCACGGCCAGATACGGGCCCCAGCTGTCGGGGATGACGGCCAGGAAACTGCGCGACATCGCTTCGACCATGCCGGTGTTGGAGAGGATGCCGGTGAAGATGCCTGCGGCGAAAATCAGCGATACCACCGATAACACGTTGCCGGCGTGATTCACCAACCGGCGGCGCTGCTCGGCCAGATTCGGGTAGTTGATCATCAGCGCCAGCGCGAAGCCGATCATGAACAGCACCGGCATCGGTAGCACGCCCTTCACCAGCGCGCCCATCAAGGCCAGCGTCAGCAGCAGGTTCACCCACAGCAGCTTGGGCCGCTTCATGTCCTCGGTGTCTTCCACCCGCGGCAGGGCTTCGTTGTCTTCGGGGAGGCTGGTGTCCAGCCAGTTGCCGTCGGCCGGCAGACGTACCACGCCCAGCCGGCGACGTTCGCGCATGCCCAGATACCAGGACAGCGCAAGAATGCCGGCAATGGCCAGCACCATGGCCGGCACCAACGGCACAAACACGTCGGCCGGATCTACGTGCAACGCGGTGGCGGCGCGCGCGGTGGGGCCGCCCCAAGGGGTTAGGTTCATCACGCCGCTGGCCAGGATGGTCACGCAGGTTAGGTTGAGCGCATTCATGCCCAGGCGCTGGTACAGCGGCAACATCGCAGAGACGGTGATCATGTAGGTGGTGGAGCCGTCGCCATCGAGCGAGATCAGCAGCGCCAGGATCGCCGTGCCCATCACGATCTTCAGCGGATCGCCCTTGACCAAGGGCAGGATGCGGCCGACCAGCGGGTCGAACAGCCCGGCATCGATCATCACCCCGAAATACAGGATGGCGAACATCAGCATCACGCCGGTGGGCGCGATCTTCTTGATGCCTTCGAGCATCATCTCATTGATGCCGGTGCCGAAGCCGCCCAACAACGCGAACACGATCGGCACCGTGATCAGAGCCACCAGCGGCGACAACCGCTTGCTCATGATCAGGTACATGAAGGTGATCACCATTCCGAAACCGAGCGCGATCAGCATGCGGGCGAATCCTTTGAGGCGTACAGCAGGGGGAGAGTTTGGGCTGAGCGCTACGCAGGGTGCGCAGCGATGACGAGGCAGGTGTGCGTTTGTTAAGGCATGCACGCTACGCAGCGCAAACAAGGCGTTGCGCGCGGAGGTACCGACGTTGCGGTGTATTGCGTCAATGCGCACGAAGGACGTGCGCACGTCGATCTTTCTACTGACCGCTGCGATGCAGCTACGCATCAGAAGTCGTATTGGAAGCGGCCAGTGACCGCCTGCGTGTGATCGACCACTGCGTCGGAGAGGCGGTTGCGATTGTGACTGTCGATCAGGTTGACCATCACACGCAGGTTCGGTTTGAAATACCAGTTGCCGCCCAACGTCCACGATTGCGTGCTGGCATTGATGAAGTCCGGTTGCCCATCCTGATGCTGGCCGCCGCGCATGTAGTCGTAACGCAATGCCAGCTCGAACGCTCCGGAGGGGCGGTTGGGCGTGGCGATGCGGCTGAAGCGACCGCTCTTGCGGTCGTAACCGCGCGATTCGCCGGTGACGAACCAGCTGACCAACCCGTAGCTGGCCAGCACCTTGGCGTGCTGCGCGCCATCGTCGAGCAGGCCGCCACTGAATTCGCTCTGCCACGACCATGGGCCAAGCACTTCGGCATATTCCAGCGACCATTTGTCGAAATCGGTATCGCGTCCATCGGCGAAGCGCACCAGGGTGATGCGGCTGTTGTTGGCCAGATCGTTTTCCGGGCGCGGGCGGATCAGCAACGATGCCGCGCCCCCACTGCCGGGATGCGAATAGCGTTCGTGCGCCAGCGAGAGACCTAGGTGACGCAAGCGCGCCTCGCCCATTTCGGGTGCATAGGTCAGACGCGTACCGAGCGCCCCGCCTTTGGTTGAAGAATTGTCGATGCTTTCCAGGCTGTAGGCGGACGTGGACCAGGTTGCATCCGGGCGATTTGCCTGCCAAGAAATGGCTTTGCGGTAGATCGGTGCCAGCGTGGTCGAGGCGTAGCCACGTTCCAGAAACGGCTCGTAGTTGGAGCCGGTGCGATCATCCAACGAGAAATACTGCTTGAACTGGCCAACGGTCAATGTGCCGGCCGAAAATTTCTTGGCGATATAGACATCGCGCGCCAGGATGCCGCGGCTACCGGCTTCGTACTGCAGGCCGGCGAAATCCGCCTCAGCCTTGTAATTGAATCCGTAGAACTTGCCGGACACATCCAGCCACACGCGGCGGAACTGGGTGTCGTTGTGCTCAGGCGCACCGCGGTCATCGTTTCCGAATACGGTAAAATCCCAATGCACGCGCCCACCTATTTCGGCAGTGACCGGGCTTGCGTCATCGGCCGCATAGGCTGTTGGTGCCAGGCAGATCGCCGCGCAGGCGCCAAGGGCACGCAGACGCAAAGTGTCGTTGCTCACAAACTCTCCCAGGTGCATGTCTGAATCACGTTTAGCGATGCGCCGCACGACCGCCGCGGTGCGTTGGCAGCAGCCTATTCCCGGGAAGCTGTCATGGACCTGTCGTTGCGGGGCGGGGGATTGGGGAGTCGGGATTGGGAGTTGGTAAAATCAAACTGCAACGGCCGCAAGCTTTTATGCGCGCGCCCTGTTACCTTCCGGCCGCGACCAAGCGCTGTGACGCATCCCCAATCCCTATTCACGAACCCCAGTCCCATGCGCCTTTTGCTGGTCGAAGACAACGCCGATCTCGCCGATGCCATCGTGCGGCGCATGCGCCGTAGCGGGCATGCGGTGGATTGGCAAGCCGATGGGTTGGCGGCGGCAAGTGTGTTGCGGTATCAGAGTTTCGATTTGGTGGTGCTGGATATAGGCCTGCCCAAGCTCGATGGGTTGCGGGTGTTGGCTGGCATGCGTGAGCGGGGCGACACCACGCCGGTGTTGATGTTGACCGCACGCGATGGCATAGAAGACCGCGTGCAGGCGCTGGATGTCGGTGCGGACGACTACCTGGGCAAGCCGTTCGACTTTCGCGAGTTCGAAGCGCGGTGCCGCGTGTTGTTGCGGCGTAATCGCGGCCAGGCCAGCGAGGTGGTGCAGATCGGCGGCTTCGTCTTCGACAATGCCGCGCATACCTTGACGCTGGATGGCGTGCCGATCGAGCTCCCCAATCGCGAATATCGCCTGTTCGACATCCTGATCGGCCGGCTCGGACGAGTCGTCGGCAAGGATGAAATCGGCAACGGCCTGTTCGGCTTCGACGACGATGCCGGCCCCAATGCGATCGAGCTGTATGTCGGCCGTCTGCGGCGCAAGCTGGCCGCAGCGCCGCTGCGTATCGTCACCGTGCGCGGTGCGGGCTACAAACTGGAAGAAGCCGACCCGCATGCGCCGGTGGAGCCGGGCGCCGATGGCTGAGCCGCTGACGGTGGCACCGTCGATCCGGCGCACCTTGCTGCTGTATCTAGGCAGCTTGTCGCTGCTGGGTGCGGTGGTGCTGTTCTTTGCCGCCCGCAACTACGGCGAGCGCGCGGCCAATCGGTCCTACGATCATCTGCTGGTGTCCTCGGCCTTGTCGATCATCGACAGCGTGGCGTTGGTCGGCGGCGATTGGCAGGTGGATTTGCCATATGCCTCGCTGGATCTGCTGGGCATGGCACCGGAAGACCGCGTGTTCTATCGCGTGTTCGATGCGCAGGGCCGCACCATCACCGGCGAAGACACGCTGCCGCTGCCGCCAAGCTCGCCGCGCGACGAGCGGCCGCTGTTGTTCGATGCGCAATACAGCGGTGAGCCGGTGCGCTTTGCGGTGGTGATGCATCGGGTGGCATCGGCATCGGAGCAAGACGAGGTGCGCGTGCAGGTGGGCCAGACCCGCCGCGTACGCGATGCCGTGGCGCGCGACGTGGTGCTCAACGCGTTAGTGGCGATCGGGGTACTGTCGCTGCTGGCGCTGGCCCTGGTGTGGCTGGGTGTGTACCGCGCGTTGCGGCCATTGCAGCGCATCGAACGTGATCTGTCGCGGCGCGAACCCTCCGACCTCAAACCGCTTAATGTGCCGGCACCGCAGGAAATGCAGTTGATGGTGACTGCGCTCAACAGCTTCATGGCGCGGCTATCGTCCAGTAATGAAACCCTGCGCGCGTTCATGGCCGAGGCCGCGCACCAGATGCGTACGCCCTTGGCGGCCCTGCGTGCGCAGGCGCAGCTGGCGATGGACGATGACGACCCGCGCGAGATGCAACGCAGCCTGGTTGCGATCGAGCGCAACGCCAGCCACATGAGCCGGCTGCTCAATCAGTTGCTCAGCGATGCCAGCGTGACCCATCGCTCCAACCTGCAGCGCTTTGCCACCGTGGATCTGGCAGAACTACTGCATCAGGCCTTGCGCGAAGCACTGCCGCGGAGCGAAGGCGCACCGCGCGTGCACCTGGCGATCGACCCGCAGCCGGCGCTGCTACGTGGCGATGCCTTGCTGCTGCGCGAAGCGCTGAAAAACCTGATCGACAATGCATGCAAATACGGCGCCGTTGCACCGCTACAAGTGGCGCTCACCAGCGACGGCAACCATCACGTGCTGACCATCGCCGATCACGGCCCAGGGATTCCGGCTGCCGAAGCCGAGCGCGTGTTCGAGCGTTTCGTCCGTGGGCAGGATGCGCCGGCCGGCGGTGCCGGACTGGGGCTGGCCATCGTCAAACGTGTGGTGGAAGCACATGGCGGGCGTATCGATCTGGCCAACCGTATCGGCGGCGGCTTGATCGCGTCGCTGCATTTTCCTGGAGGACCTGCGTGATGCGGCTGATGTGGATGTTGGTCGTGCTGCTGATCCATGGCATCGCTTACGCAGAGCCCGGCCAGGTGCGCCGCTTTCCTGCACAGGGTCGCGTGCATGTGCAGTTGCGTGTACAGGGCTCCACCGATCTGGAAGTATTCGGCGCCGTCATCCAGGACTACCAGCGGCTGCATCCGGGCACCGAGGTGATCTACGAAGACGTGATTGCCTGGGATATCTACGATCACTACGTGCACCCTGCCCGAGATGCGATCAAGGCAGACATGCTGATCAGCGCCAGCATGGATCTGCAGACCAAGCTGGTGAACGATGGCCACGCGCTTGCGCATCGGTCCGCACAGACCGCAGCATTGCCGGCGTGGGCGCAATGGCGCCATGAAGTCTTCGGCATCAGTTACGAGCCGGTGGCCATCGTCTACAACACGCGCAATCTGGATGCCGCCCGCGTGCCGCGCACGCGCCGGCAATTGCTGGCGCTGTTGCGCGCCCCCGATGCGCCGCTGCGCGGCAAGGTGGGCACCTACAATGTCGAACGCAGCGGCGTGGGGTATCTGTTCGCCACCCAGGACGGTCAGGTGGGCAGCATCGCCGGTGCATTGCTGGCGGCGCTGGGCACCAACCGGGTGGCGTTGGAAGAACGCACCGGCACCTTGCTCGACCGCGTCAGCCGTGGCGAGTTGCTGCTGGCCTACAACGTGCTCGGCTCCTACGCGCAGGCCCGCATCGATGCCGGCGCGCCGCTGGGCATCGTGCAGCCCCAGGACTACACGCTGGTGGCGTTGCGTACCGCGGTGATTCCCAAGACTGCGCCACACGCGCTGGAAGCACGCAGATTTCTCGACTATCTACTCTCACCGCGCGGCCAGCAGGTGCTTTCGCGTGAGGCGCGCTTGATGCCGATCCTGCAGGCCGCCGGTGGCCGTGGTGGTTCGGCGCAGCCACCGTTCCGCCCGATTCCACTCGGCCCCGGTCTGCTGGTGTATCTGGACAAACTCAAACGCCGCCAGTTTCTGGAGGCCTGGCGCGCGAGCACGCAGCCGCCGCGCTAGGGCAAGGCAGCGGCGGCGGCCATGTGCCAGACTTGGCGCATGGCCGATCTCACCATTCTCGTCGCCGACGACCACCCGCTGTTCCGCGCTGCCGTGCTCCATGTGCTGCAGCAGACCCTGCCGCAGGCCAATGTGGTGGAAGCGTCCAGCGCCGCCACCTTGAGCGCGATGCTGCGTTCGCACCCGCAGGCCGAGTTGGTGCTGCTGGATCTGGCCATGCCCGGTGCGCGCGGTTTTTCGGCGCTGCTGCATGTGCGTGGCGAGCACCCGGACATTCCGGTGGTGGTGATCTCCTCCAACGATCATCCGCGCGTGATCCGGCGTGCGCAGCAGTTCGGCGCGGCCGGTTTCATTCCCAAATCCACCCCGGCCGAATCGATCGGCACCGCCGTGGCCAGCGTGCTCGATGGCGGCACCTGGTTCCCGCCAATGACCGCCGAGCGCTCGGAGGCGGATGCGCAACTGGCCTCCAAACTCGCTCAGCTCACGCCGCAGCAGTTTCGCGTGTTGCTGAGCCTGGCCGATGGCCTGCTCAACAAGCAGATCGCACACGAACTGGGCCTGGCCGAGAACACCGTCAAGGTGCACGTCACCGCCATCCTGAAGAAGCTCGACTGCTACAGCCGCACGCAGGCGGCAGTGCTGGTCAAGGCGCTGGAGCCGGAAGGCGAGGGCTGATCCGGCATTGAGCTACGGGATGCGGCGCATTGCGGTCTGCAGTCCGCACAACGCACAAGGGATGCAGAGATGACGGCCGCACATCAGTAAGGGTGATCAACCCCGGCGAGCAGTCCTTTTGGTAGACGCCCTAAGCCGGCGTCTGCCGAGAGAACACCATGCCGCCGTGGTGCAGTTCGTCCTGAGTGACGAAACGACCATCAGCGGTCAATCCGGTGTCGTGCCAGTACTCGATGGGAGTGCCGGTGATTTCGTAGCGGCCTTGGTCGGCGCTTTGGCGTGTGCCGCGGGCCTCGTCGTAGCGGCCGTTCGGCAGTAATGCCTGCCGGATCCGTCCGTCGCCGGTAACCCGCATGCCCAGATAGGGGTGTGCTTGCATCGGATGTCCTGGTTGCTGGGTCGCGATCATGGTGGGCGTCGTGGGCGCTTGCCCAGCTGCCGTGAACGGGCAGGCGAGCGCCGAGCCGGCGCCCAGCGCCACCGCGATGGCGGCTTGCATCGGCATGTCGCTCATGGGCGGCCCTGCGTTGCATTTGGCGATGGCCGCGCTGCAGCACGGCGTCGTAGGCGGGCAGGTCCGGGAACGCGTTGACCTCGACCGCCTTGCCATCGGCCATCCGCATGATCCATGCGTAGCGATTGCGATCACTGCCGCCATCGCGCAGCGTGGCCGTGGCTTCCCACTGCACGATGACGTGCTCGCCATCGGCCCGGATGCGTTGCTGCACCGGCCGCAGTGGCGAGGCCAGCCGCTTGGTGAGCGGCCTCACCGCGGCGTCGACCAACGCGTCGCGACCACGCAAGGTGCCGGCGCTCGGGCCTGAGCCTGCGATGGTCCACACCACGTCGGGCGACAGCAGCGTCTCGAAGATGCCGCTGCCGCCGGCCTGCCACTGCGCAAAGACCGCTTCGACGATGCGCTTGTTGCAGGCGGGCAGCGGTTGCTCTGCACAGGTGTCTGCGGATGCAGTGTCCTTTGATGTGGCGCCGACGTTGCCTGCGAACGCTGCGGCGACAAGCAGCGCTGCCGCCGCGATGGCTGAGCGTCTGGTCATGGCTGCTCGGTGGTGATCAGGCAGCGCAGCTGCACGTGATGGGTGCCGTAAATCAACTGTTGCGCCATCGGCCTGCCGATGAAACGTTCGGGAAAAATTTGCGGCACTGCGCTGGCGGCATCCAGGCGCGCGAGCTGGTCGTCGCTGAGCACGATCTCCAGCGCGTCGACGTTGTCTTCGGCCTGTTGCAACGTGCGTGCGCCCATCACCGGCGACACCACGGCCGGGTTGCGCAGGGTCCAGGCCAGCGCCACCTGCGAGCGCGATGCGCCCAGTGCGTCGGCGACCGCACCGACCACCTCGGCGATCTCCAGCGAGCGCGCATTGAGATGCCCGGTAGAGGCGATCACTCCCTTGCGGCTGCTCGACACGTCTGCCGCATCGAAGCGTTCGCGGCGGTCCCTGGTCAACGCGCCGAGAATGCGTTCGGAGCCGCCGTTGGTGGAATTCAACGCGGTGTTGATGACGTTGCCGCCGCGGTTGGCGTAGGCATCGAAGATGCGCTTGGCTTCGCCTGCGTCCGCGCCCCAGCCCCATGCTTGGCCGAAGGTCATGGTGCCCAGCGACAGCGGCCAGACGCGCAGGCCGGAGCGGCCGAGCAGGCGGTAGTGGTCCAGTGAGCGTGGCTGATGCATATGTGCTATCTCCCGCGCGTGGCGTGGTGCGTGTTGCCAGCCGGTGCCCCGGCGCGGGGAGGAAGCGTGAGCCTGGTTATCCGGCATCCTTGCCTGATCGTCCGAATGGCCGATGCAGCGCCATCGCACAGGCCGTGTCTTGTGAGGCGTGGGGTGTTGCGGCGTTACGTCCGATGCCATTCATGGCGCTTCCCCTGCGAATGCATCCAAGGCGCCCGAATGCAGTGACTCCTTCAGCGTCAGACGCAGCACCGCAGGCAAGCGTCTATGCTATGGCGCCCGCCATCGAATACTGAAGCCGCGGCACTGTGACCATCAAATTCGACCTCAACGATCTACAGGCATTCCGTGCGGTTGCCGAAAACGGCAGCTTTCGCCGCGCTGCAGAACGTATTCGCATCACGCAGCCGGCGCTCAGCCGCAGGATCGACAAGCTCGAGTCGGCGTTGAACGTCAAGCTGTTCGAGCGCACCACGCGCAAGGTCTCGCTCACCACCGTCGGCCAGGCCTTCATGCCGCAGGTCGAGCGCATGCTCGATGATCTGGACATGGCACTGATGAGCATCGGCGATGCAGGTTCCAGAAGGATGGGCACGGTGACCGTGGCGTGTGTGCCATCTGCGGCGTACTACTTCATGCCGCAGGCGATCCACGGGTTGCATCAGCTGTTTCCGAAAATCCGCATCAGTTTGCTCGATGGCAGTGCCAGTCACGTCAGTGCGGCAGTGGCCTCCGGTGAAGCGGATTTTGGCGTCAGCTTCAGCGGCAACCTGGCGCCGGAGGTGGAGTTCGAACTGTTGTTGCAAGAGCGCTATGTGATTGCCTGCCGCCAAGACCATCCCTTGTCCGGTCGCGCACAGGTCAGCTGGCAGGAGGTCTACGGGTACGACTACATCACGCTGGACAAGACATCGGGCAACCGGCTACTGCTGGATCGGGCGCTGTCTGCATTCACGCCGGACAAGCCGAGCATCTGCGAGACCCGGCATGTCACCACGTTGCTGGGATTGGTGGAGGCCGGCGTCGGTATTGCCGCCGTGCCGTCGATCGCAATGCCGTCCGGCCCGCATCCGGTGTTGGCGACGGTGCCGCTGGTCGAACCGGAGGTGTCGCGCAACGTAGGGATCCTCAAACGCCGCGGACGGACGCTGACACCGACCGCGCTGGAACTGGCGGAACTGGTGCGACGGATGCCTGCACGCTCACGGTGACGCCGGGTCCAGGCCAGTCACGCGCGCAACCGCCTGCGCATCACCCGACTGCAGGTACGCAAGCAGGCGCTTGGCCGCCTCGGGATGCTCCGCGTTGACCGGAACGCCCGCCGCATAGCGCGTGATCGACTGCAGCGGTTCGGGGATCTTGCCGACAAACTGCACGCCTGCCACCGGAAGCAGTTCGGCCACCTGCTGAAAGCCGAGCTGATAGCTGCCATCGGCCACCACCGTGGCCACCGGGATGCGCGGGATCTTCTTGCTCTTGGCCATCATCGGGCCTTCGATCCGCAACTTCTTGAACAGTGTGGTTTCGATGTAGACGCCGCTGGCGCTGTCGGAATAGGCAACCGAATCGGCGTGCAGCAACGTCTGTTTGAAGTGTTCGACGCTGTCGATCTTCGGCTTGGGGGTACCGCTGCGCACCACCATGCCGATCCTGGAATCGGCCAGTTCCACCCGCGATGCCGGGGCCACCAGGCCTGTGTCGATCAGCTTCTGCAGCGCGCTGCCGACCATGATCACCACATCGGCATGCTCACCGCGTGCGAGCCGGTTGGGAATGGCTTGTGGCGTTTCGCCCATCGAAGGGCCAAGCAACGTGGTGACCTTCACCCCGGTCTGCCTGGTGTATTGCGGCGCCAAGCGTTCGACGGCGGCCGTGAACCCACCGGAGGTCATCACGGTCAACTCCTGCGCGCTTGCCGCTATCGGCAGCAGCGCCGCCGCAACGATCGCAGCCAGCACTTTTTTCCACAGGGGCCGCATCATTTTTGCGCTTCTGCAGCAGCATCCAGGCCGGTCGCTGTCGCTGGGTTGCCTTGGCGGCGATATAAAAACAATGTCGCCGCCAGCGCGCACACCGAAGCGAAGATCAGCCAGTAACCGGGCGCCGCCTTGTCGCCCGTGACATGGATCAGCCAGGTGGAAATCACCGGCGTAAAGCCGCCAAACACCGCAGTCGCCAAGCCGTAGGCGAGCGAGAATCCTGCTACCCGCACATGCGCCGGCATCTGTTCGGTGAGTGCCGGAATCATGGCGCCGTTGTAGAGGCCATAGATGAAGGACAGCCACAGCAGCGCTTGCAACATATGCGCGAAGCTCGGTGCGGCCGCAAGAAACGCGAGCACCGGGTAGGCGGTCAGGATGCACATCACCGACATGGTCACCAGCAGCGGCTTGCGGCCGAAGCGGTCGCTGAGCGTGCCGCCGATGGGGAGCCACATGAAATTGGAGACGCCCACCAGCAGTGTCACGATCAACGCATCGCCGGTGCTGAGTTTGAGCACGGTCTTGCCGAACGTCGGTGCGTAGACGGTGATCAGATAGAACGCGGTCGTCGTCAGCGCGACCATCAAGCCGCCGGCAATCACGATGCTGGCATTGTTCGCCAGCCCACGCATCACCTGCTTCATGGTGACCGGCTGGCGGCGCTGCGCAAACTCCGCAGTCTCTTCCAGGCTTCGCCGCAGCAGGAAGATGAAAGGAATGATGACGCAACCGATGCCGAACGGAATCCGCCAACCCCATTGCGCCAGATCCTGCGGTGCCATGAGCTGATTGAGCGCAAACCCGATCGCTGCCGCAGCGACGATGGCGACCTGCTGGCTGGCCGATTGCCAACTGGCGTAGAAGCCGCGCCGACCCGGCGTCGCAATCTCAGTCAGATACACCGATACGCCGCCCATTTCGGCACCGGCCGAGAAGCCCTGCAGCAAACGGCCAAGCAGCACCAGTGCCGGTGCCCACAAGCCGATGCTCGCATAGCCTGGCACCAGCACGACCAGGACAGTGCCGCTGGCCATGATCGCCAAGGTGACGATCAAGCCTTGGCGACGCCCGACATCGTCGATGTAGGCGCCCAGGATCACCGCCCCCAGCGGCCGCATCAAAAAGCCCGCGCCAAACACAGCGAAGGTCATCATCAACGACGCGAATTCGTTGCTCGCCGGGAAGAAGGCCGCGGCAATCTGCGTTGCGTAGAACCCGAATAAAAAGAAGTCGAATTGCTCAAGGAAGTTGCCCGAGGTCACCCTCAGCACCATCCCAAGTTTCGACTGCGGTTTTCCCTCAATGCGGGAAGTCTGCATCAATCGCCCTCCACGATAGGTATGCACGTGCGTATGACATCTGAGGCGCCCGATTCTGGTCGAGATGGTCGATGTTGATAATTGCTGCTTTCTCATCGACTGATGTGGGTTGAACATTAGTTGCGCTGAGGCAGTGCTGGACGCTCACTCGCCTTGCCACCGCGGTTACCGCGCATGTGCCGACTGTGGCTCGAGTTCTTACCGGGCGTGGCGGCTGATTGGTCTACGCGATTGCGGAAGGCGCTCCATCGTTCTGACGATATGCGCATCACCCCTGATCTGTGCATGCGCTGCCGGTGTCGTTTAAGTGCGGCCAGGCATGTAGCGCGCGGGCCGCCGGGCCTACCCGCGCCGCATCAGCATCTGCGTCACCAGCGCACGCAGGGCCGGCGGGCGTACTGGTTTGGACAGCAAGCCCCAGCCCAGGTCCAGCGCGTGCTCGCGCAGGGCGGGGTCGTGTTCTGCGGTGACCAGGATCACGCGCGGTTCGCGTCGCCAGCGCTCGACCAGCTGCGGCAGCAGCATGGGGCCGTAGTGCGTGCCCATGCGCACATCCAGCAGCAGCAATTCCGGCACATCTTCCGCATTGGCAGCGCTCAATGCCTCATCCGGGCCGCCGGCAAAATCCACGCGGCATTCCCAACGTTCCAGCAGCGTGCGGGTGGCCTCGCACACCAGTGGCTCATCGTCCACGCACCACACGCGGCAGCCGTGCAGGATGGGGTCGTTGCCGTGTTCGGCCGTGCCGGCAGGCGGCGGCAACTGCCGCGCGATTGCGGCGCGTTCGCCCAGCGGCACGGTCACCGAAAACACGCTGCCACTGCCCAGCGTGGAACGCAGACCGATGGGATGGCCGAGCAGACGGCCGATGCGCTCGACGATGGCCAGGCCCAGTCCCGCGCCGCGATCGTTGGCCACACCGTCATCCAGGCGACGGAATTCTTCGAAGATTTCGTGCTGCAAGGCGTCGGGAATGCCGGGGCCCTGGTCGTGCACCTCGATGCGCAGCCAGCCGCCGCGGCGACGGCAGCCGATCAGCACGCGTCCGCGCGGCGTGTAACGGATGGCGTTGGAGAGAAAGTTCTGCAGGATGCGGCGCAGCAGGTTTTCATCGCTCAATATCACTGCCGACGTAGGTACCGATTCCAGCACCAGCCCGCGGTCTTCGGCCAGAATGCCGAACTCGCGCGCCAAGGTCTCCAGCAAGGGCGCCAGCGCAAAGTCGCGCACCTGGGTCTTCAGGCTGCCCGCTTCCAGGCGCGAGATGTCGAGCAAACTGTTGAGGATGGCGTCCTGTGCCGCCAGCGCACCGTCGATGTTGTCGACCACGCGCGCGCTGCCGGCGTCATGCACTTGCCCACGCAACACCGAGACGAACATGCGTGCAGCATTGAGCGGCTGCAGCAGGTCGTGCACCGCCGAGGCGACGAAGCGGGTCTTGTAGCGGTTGGCGCTTTCGGCCTCGCGCTTGGCCTCCGCCAGATCGCGGGTACGCTCGGCCACGCGGTGTTCCAGTGCGTCCGCCAGCGAGCGCAGTTCGCGTGCGGCATTCTTGTAGCTGGTGATGTCGGCGTAACTGGTGACAAAACCACCATCGGGCAGCGGGTTGCCGCGAATTTCCAGCACCGTGCCATCTTCTTTCTCGCTCTCGCGCATATGCGGCTTGCCGCTGCGCAAGTGATTCAGGCGCCGCTCGATCGCCGCTTCGATCGGTCCCGGCCCCAGCAAGCCGCGGCGTGCATTGAAGCGGAACAGGTCTTCGATCGGGCGGCCGATCTTGAGCAGTTCCTGTGGGAAACGGAACAGCTCCACATAGCGCGAATTCCACGCTACCAGGTTGAGCGCCTCGTCGATCACCACCACGCCTTGCGGCAGATGTTCCAGGCTGCGGCTCAGACCGGCATTGGCCTGCTGGGCGGCAGTGACCACGCCGTCCTGCGCGGTGCGCAGTTCTTCGGCGTGTTGCTGCAACAGGGTTTCCAGTTCGTGCCGGCTACGCTGGCGCAACGCCGACAGCCGCCGCTGTTGCTGCACGAACAACCACAGCACGGCCAGCGCCAGCCATGCGCCGGCGGCGGCGATTGCGGCGGCGCGGCCGGCAGCGGCACTGACGCGGGTGTCGTGTAGTAGATGCAGGCGCCAGCCGCTTTCGGGCACTTCCAGGGTCTGCCACAGCACCTGCGCGCCGAGCGGCGGGTCGCGGATGTCGGCCAGCACACCCCCGTCGCCGGTCTGCTCGATCAGCCGGCGCCGCAGCGGCCGCAATTCCTGATCGGCGTACTGGCGCGTGCTTTGCAGTTCGCGGCGATCACGGTCGCTGAGCGGGGCCAGCACGCGGTAGCGCCATTCCGACCGGCTGGCCAGAAACACCACATCGTGTGCGTCCGACGCCAGCACGATATCCGGTGTCTGCAGCCACTCGCGTTCCAGGGCGGCCAGCGCGATTTTGATCACCACCACGCCCTGCACCTGGCCGGCGCCTCCCACAATGGCCTGCGACAGGAAATAGCCTGGCTCGCTGGTGGTCATGCCGATGCCGTAGAAGCTGCCGCTGCCGGTGGCCAGCGCCTGCTGGTAATACGGACGGAAGGCGTAATCCACGCCGACGTTGCTGCGCGGCGCCCGCCAGTTGCTGGCCGCCAGTGCCACGCCGTCGCGGTTGATCAAGGTCAGCGTGGACGATTGGGTAACGTTATTGGCGCGTTCGAGTTTGCGATTGAGCGCATCCACCTGTGCCGGCGACAGTGGGCCGGAGACGGCTGCGCGTAGCTCCGGGTCCAGCGCCAGAATCTGCGGCAGCGTGCGATGGCGGTCGATACGCTGCTGCAGCGCCTGCGCGTAGAGCCGCAGCTGGCGGCGCACGGTGGCACTTTCATCGTGCAGCGCGTTTTGTTCGACGAAGTGCCCGGCCGCGACCATGGCCACCACCATCCCGCCCAGCACGATGGACAGGGTGAGCAGCAGACGGCGGCGTTGCGATGCGTACATGGGCGCAAGTATGGCGGTCTGGCGGCGGATCGCGCAGCCATCAACCGAGAGCGGCTAACAAAACAACTTTGCTCATCGCCGATGGGCCGGCCGGTGCTCGGCGCCGCATGGGTCACTTGGACACTGCGGTGCTGCGCGCGCGGTCCACACCGCCTGACGGCTGCTCGCGACGTTGTGTTGGTCGCTCTCATCGCACGTTGGGCAAGCGCCCAAACGACAACGGCCGCATCCGTGAAGGATGCGGCCGTGTCGAACGCCTAGTGCGGTGCTGCAGTTGGCGCCGGACCGAATCGCCGGTGCGCTGCAGTGCCTCGGTGCTGCTTAGAACTGCACCTGCGCACGCAGTTCCATCACGTGCGGGGTTGCATGCACGCCATTGCGCGAGGCATCCACCCAGCTGTAGTTGGCCTGGAACTTGAAGTGGCTGGTGAGGTACCAGTTGGCGCCGATGGTGGTGTCGTGCTGACGGCCGCCGTGGACGTTGTTGTCTTCCAGGTTCAGGCGGCTGTAACGGGCGGTCAGTTCGACCGCGCCGTAGTCGTGCATCGGCTTGATGTTGCCGGGGACGCCGCCTGCATAGCTGCGCGACTCGCCGGTCAGCGTCCAGGTGCCGTAGATGTACTGGCCCTGGGCGATGAAGTTCGGCTTGTTCTCGTTGCGCGCCACTTCGGCACGCAGCGCTTCGCTCTGCAGCGAGAACGGGCCATGGATCCAGACCGCTTCCAGGCCGGTGCGGATCACGTGGTCCACATCGAGAATGGTGCTGGTGTCGATCAGACGCACGTCGGTCAGGCCGGCTTCCGGGCGTGCACGCAGGCGCACGCGTGGGCTGAACGACACGCCGCGGCCGTCGCTGTAGCCGCGGGGGGTTTCGATCGAGCCGGCGATGCCCAGGTGCAGTACGTCCCCTTCGGCCTTGAACGGGGTCCATGCCACGTGCACGGCCTGGGTGGTGCCCGGGTTGTCGCCCTGCAGATCCTTGCCGCCGTATGCGCCGGCCTGCAGCAGGTACTGCTGGCGTTCCAGCGTCCATTCCGCGCCGGTACGGCGGCCCTCAAACACGGCCTGGATCGGCAGGCCCAGTTCCATGAAGCTGCCCGCACGCGAGCTCTGCACCGCTTCCAGACCCACCGGCACCTTCATGTAGCCCAGGCGTACGCGGCCGTAATCCTGGCCGAACAGGGCTTTGGTCTCGAACCGGTAGAACACGTCCAGCCACAGCTTGGACTTGAAATCGTAGGACACCATGGCGTCGTAGACGCCCTTCTTCTTGATGGTGGCGCCGAATTCCTTGCGGCGGAAGTCGTTGCGGTCTTCCAGGCGGTCGTCGCCGGAGAAGTTGTTGTCGTCGTAGACGTAGTTGCCGGTCAGACCCAGCTCGGTGCCATCACCAAAGGTGTACTTGGTCGGCCAGTTTTCGATCGAGGTGGCTGCGTTGGCAGCGGCGGGAACGATGGCAGCAGCCACCGCGAGGACAAATAGATTGAGGCGCATAGGTATGGTCTTCGGCAGTGAAAAGGGGCCGGGCGTCCTGCCATGGCGGTCGCAATGAATGTCTTCAGCAGGCGCGCAGGGTCCGGACGACGGCAGCACAGAAACGGTGATGGTGGCTGCGTTAAACGGAATTAACGGCCGGCGGCCGCGCGGCTGAAGTGTAAGCCGACGTTCAGCTGCTGGATATGGGGTAGTACCAATGGGCTATCGGCCAGGGCTGTGACGTACGGCCAGAATGCGTGCAACGGGTACCTGCTCAGGCACCCCCTCTCGTCCCTCGGAGTGGTGTCATGCACATCAGCAAACCTGCCGGCCCCCTGCCGGCATCTGTCCCCTTCTATCGCCAGCTGTATTTCCAGGTGGTGGTGGCGATCATCCTGGGTGCCCTGCTGGGCCGTTTCGAACCCGCCTTTGCCGAAAGCCTCAAGCCGCTGGGCGACGCCTTCATCAAGCTGGTGAAGATGATCATCGCCCCGGTGATCTTCCTGACCATCGTGACCGGCATCGCCGGCATGACCCACCTAAAAACGGTGGGCCGGGTGTTCGGCAAGGCGATGGTCTACTTTCTGTTCTTCTCCACCTTGGCCCTGGTGGTCGGTCTGGTCGTTGCCCATGTGGTGCAGCCCGGCGCCGGCATGAACATCAACCCGGCCGATCTGGATCAGAGCGCGGTCAAGAGCTATGTCGAGAAGTCGCACGACCTGACCCTGGTCGGCTTCCTGATGGACATCATCCCCAACTCGCTGATCGGCGCCTTCACCGGCGACCAGGTGGTCAACGGCAAGCTGACCGGGCCGAACATCTTGCAGGTGCTGTTCGTGGCGGTGCTGTTCGGTGTGTCGCTGGCGTTGGTGGGCGAGCGCGGCAAGCCGGTGCTGAACCTGCTGGAAGCGCTGATCGCCCCGGTGTTCAAGCTGGTGCACATCCTGATGCGTGCTGCGCCGATCGGTGCCTTCGGTGCGATCGCCTTCACCATCGGCAAGTACGGCGTCGAGTCGTTGGTCAATCTGGCCTGGCTGGTGGGGTCGTTTTACCTGACCTCCTTGTTGTTCGTGCTGGTGATCCTGGGGGTGGTGTGTCGGCTGTGCGGGTTTTCGGTACTCAAGCTGATTCGCTATCTGAAAGCCGAACTGCTGCTGGTGCTGGGCACGTCCTCGTCGGAGTCGGCATTGCCGTCGCTGATGGAAAAGATGGAAAAGGCCGGTTGCGAGAAGTCGGTGGTGGGCCTGGTGGTGCCGACCGGGTACTCGTTCAATCTGGACGGCACCAACATCTATATGACGCTGGCGGCGCTGTTCATCGCCCAGGCGACCAATACCGAGCTGACCCTGGGCCACCAGATCGCACTGCTGGCCGTGGCAATGCTCAGCTCCAAGGGCGCAGCCGGCGTCACCGGTGCGGGCTTCATCACCCTGGCCGCCACGCTGGCGGTGGTGCCTGAGGTGCCAGTGGCCGGCATGGCGCTGATCCTGGGCGTGGACCGTTTCATGAGCGAATGCCGCTCGTTGACCAACTTCATCGGCAATGCGGTGGCCACCGTGGTGGTGTCGCGCTGGGAAAATGCATTGGACCGCGACCGCCTCACGCTGGTCCTGGACGGCGGCGAACCGCCGCTGCTGGCCCCGGTCGGCGAGCCCGGCGTGGCGCCTGCCGCCCTGCGTTGATGCTTCCTGCGGCCCTGTCTTCCGTCGGTATTGCCGGCGGGATGCAGGGCCGTTTTCGCGTTGAGCCACACTCCGCGCCGCGCACGCCGCGTTGCAGCATGCGATCTCCCTGCCGCGCTGACAGCTGCGCGACAGGCCCTTGTTCAGGCAGGAGGGTAGAATTCAGTTCTCCTGCGCCTTCGAGACACACACAGCCGATGTCCACCGACGACTTCAAACAGGCCGCCCTCGACTATCACCGCCAGCAGCCGGCGGGCAAGATCAAGGTCACCGCGACCAAGCCGATGCTGACCCAGCGCGATCTGTCGCTGGCGTATTCGCCGGGCGTGGCCTTCGCCTGCGAGGCCATCGTCGACGATGCCACCCAGGCCAGCGAGCTCACCGCGCGCGGCAATCTGGTGGCGGTCATCACCAACGGCACCGCGGTGCTGGGCCTGGGCAACATCGGTCCGCTGGCCTCCAAGCCGGTGATGGAAGGCAAGGGCGTGCTGTTCCAGAAGTTCGCCGGCATCGACGTGTTCGATATCGAAATCAGCGAGAACGACCCGGACAAGCTGGTCGATATCATCGCCAGCCTGGAGCCCACCTTCGGCGGCATCAATCTGGAAGACATCAAGGCGCCTGAGTGCTTCATCGTCGAGCGCAAGCTGCGCGAGCGCATGAACATCCCGGTGTTCCATGACGACCAGCACGGCACCGCGATCATCGTCGGCGCTGCCGTGCTCAACGCGCTGGTGGTCACTGGCAAGAAGATCGAGGAGGTCAAGCTGGCCACCACCGGCATGGGCGCGGCGGGCATTTCCTGCGTCAACATGCTGGTCTCGCTGGGCCTGAAGCCGGAGAACATCCTGGCGCTGGACCGTGACGGCGTGATCCACACCGGCCGCACCGACCTGGACCCGGACAAGCAGCGCTATGCGCGCGACACCGACAAGCGCACCCTGGCCGAGATCGTCGAAGGCGCGGATATCTTCCTGGGCCTGTCGGCGGCCGGCATCCTCAAGCCGGAGATGGTCGCCAGCATGGCGCGCCAGCCGGTGATCTTCGCGCTGGCCAATCCCAACCCGGAAATCACCCCGGAAGCGGCCAAGGCGGTGCGCCCGGATTGCATCATCGGCACCGGCCGTTCGGACTATCCGAACCAGATCAACAACGTGCTGTGCTTCCCGTATCTGTTCCGTGGCGCGCTGGACGTGGGCGCCACCGGCATCAATGAGGAAATGAAGATCGCCTGCGTCAAGGCGATCGCCGCGATGGCGCGGCGCGAGGCCTCCGACCTGGGCGCAGCCTACGGCGGCGAGACCCCGAGCTTCGGCCCGGAATACCTGATTCCGCGTCCGCTCGACCCGCGTCTGCTGGTGGAGTTGTCGTCTGCGGTTGCGCAGGCGGCGATGGATTCGGGCGTGGCCACGCGCCCGATCACCGACATGGAGGCCTACCGCGACAAGCTCGGCCAGTTCGTCTACCGCACCAGCCTGATGATGAAGCCGGTCTACGACCGTGCGCGCGCCGACAAGCAGCGCGTGGTGTATGCCGAAGGCGAAGAAGAAGTGGTGCTGCGCGCGGTGCAGAACGTGGTCGACGAAGGCCTGGCCTTCCCGATCCTGATCGGCCGCCCTGACGTCATCGAAGCGCGTATCGAGCGCATGGGCCTGCGCCTGACCGCCGGCGTGGACTTCGAGATCACCAACATCCTCGACGACCCCCGCTTCAACGATTACTGGCAGTACTACCACGCGCTCACCGAGCGCCGCGGCGTGACCGTCACCGCGGCCAAGGAACTGATGCGCTCGCGTCCGACCCTGATCGCGGCGGTCATGGTGGCGCGCGGCGAAGCCGACGCGATGCTGTCCGGCGTGGTCGGCCGCTTCCACAAGAAGCTGGGCTATGCGCGCAGCGTGATTCCGCTGGAACCGCGGGTGAGTTCCACCTCGGCGATGACCGGCGTGATCAACCAGCTCGGCGTGTTCTTCTTCCTGGACACGCACGTGCAGGAAGACCCCACCGTGGAGCAGGTGGTGGAAGCCACGTTGCAGGCCGCGTATCGCCTCAAGCTGTTCGGCATCGAGCCCAATATCGCGTTGCTGTCGCATTCCAACTTCGGCAGCCACGACTCGCGCGATGCGCTGAAGATGCGCCAGGTGCGCGAAGCACTGCTCAAGCGCAAGCCCGAGCTCAACATCGACGGCGAAATGCAGGGCGATACCGCCTGGGACGAAGCGCTGCGCAAGCAGATCATGCCCAACAGCACCTTGAAGGGTCGCGCCAACCTGTTCGTGCTGCCGAACCTGGAAGCGGCCAACATCGCCTACAACCTGGTGCGCGTGTTCACCGATGGCGTGGCGATCGGCCCGATCCTGATGGGCATCTCCAAGCCGGTGCATATCCTCACCACCAGCGCCACCTCGCGCCGGGTGATGAACATGACCGCGATTGCCGCAGTGGATGCACAGATCCGCAAGCTGCTGGAAGCCGAGAAGGGCGGGGCAGACAAGAGCAACGACTGAGGGGCTTGGCGGCACGGTAGCGCCGTCGGATGCTGTGCCCTCTCGCTCAGCGGGAGGGCGGCGGATTCATCGGCGCCAGGTGTTCGGCCGTTTGAGCCTGTTGTCTTCCGTCGATGGCCCGTCCGCTGTGCGCCATTGCCCAGCGGGACATGTCGCCAGCGAGCGTTCGCCGCGCTCAGGGTTTCTCGGGCCTGGGACCCAGCAGCTCGATCTCGGCCCACTGCGTGCGCGTCGGCGTCTGCAAGCGCAGGCGATATTCGCGATGGACACTGGGCGTGGCGATGAGGAATGGGCGCGTCTGCAGCGGCCAGCAAGACATCAAAGCGCCCAGCGGATGCAATTATTGACAAGCTTTCAAACTTGTGGACAGAGCTGGCGAATCGAAAATGGACGCCTCAGTGGCGATCAATCATAGCCCTACCCCCTTCCTCTGTCTGCGACGCGTAATGCGAGGGGGTTTTAGGTGCGAATTCAACTCTGATTCGCAACGCTGTTGAGGACCTCTTCGGAGAAGACTTCGAGGGGCGTTTTGAATCCAAGTATCTTGCGCGGACGATTTTAGAGGGCCGACTCAAGTTCCAAGTGCAACACTTTTCTCCACTGCAGACCCGCGTTTTCTGTCAAAACACTGGCTCACGTAACTTTTGCACAATCAATGGCCCGACGTCCCCCCAAGTTTGAGTAGCACCTCCGTTTGGAGTCCAATTCCCTACCCCGAGGAGATTGGACGTGAAGAAGCGCTTTTCCGAAGAGCAGATCATCGGCTTCCTGC